>DASQLS010000115.1:0-6694 GCA_035629915.1 Candidatus Limnocylindrales bacterium
ATCCGGCCGGACCTGCCGCCCAAGGTCGGTGACGTCATCGCGCGCGGAATGGCCAAGCTGCCCGAGGAGCGCTATCGAAGCGTCGGCGAGTTCGCCGCGGCACTGAGGGCGGCGAGCGCGCCCGTTTTGGCCGCAGCCGCAGCGGCAGATGAACGACGTCGCGTCGGCCGGCTCGGCTGGGCGGCGATTGTTGCCGTCCTGCTCGTCATCGCCGCCCTCGGTGGCGCGGCCGTGTTCTCGTTGCTTTCCCGGCCAAGCGAACCCACTTCGCCGCCCGGCTCGGGCTCCGTTGCACCTTCCCCCACGCTGATTGCGGGCGGCGAGGTCACGGCCTCTCCGGTTTTCCCGACAGCACTCCCGTCGATCAGCCCCGGCCCCTCGACGGTCGTTCCCTCCCCCACCCTTGAGCCGGGCCGCACCCCACGTCCGACCGACCCCTCTTCCGGCACACCGACTCCGACGCCAGCCGTCGCCACGCCATCGCCGTCGCCATCGCCTGTGCCGACTTTGGCCACTCCCAGTCCCACGCCGCCCCCGCCCGGCCTGCCGCTGGTCGCCGAGGGTGGGTGGTCGGTCGGCAATTCACCGGCCGGCGTGTCGGGCTCGCCGTACGTGGTGGTGGGCGCGCATCAGCGCCGCTACGAGATCGCCACACAGTGCACGTCAGAGGACGACTGTCGCTTCACGGCGGCCACGTTCAACCAAAGTGGCACGCGCCTCGGGACGGCCAGGTTCAACTGGAACGGCGACGCGTACGTCTACCGCGGGTCGGCGAACTGGTACCGCCGGGATGGCGGCAGCACTTGTGAGACGTCGGGTGGTGAGCTGGTCGAGGACGCCTACCGGACGGGCGAGGAGGTCCGAGTACGGCCAACGGGCTCAGGCGGAACGAGCTCGGCCATGACGGGCACCAAGACGATCTCCGGCACGCCAACTGCGGCGGGCGAAGCGGCTGGCTGCGCACCATTCGAGATGAGCTACAACGTCGACATGAACCTCACGCCGTAGGCGTCGGTGTCTACGATGGCGGGGACCACACACGGAAGAGAGGCGAACCAATGCCCATGTACCTGACGCGCTTCAGCTATACCCCTGAAGCCTGGGGTCGGCTGACGAAGAAGCCGGAGGATCGGCGCGACGCCGCCCGAACCATCATCGAGGCGGTCGGCGGGAACCTCCACGGCTTCTGGTATGCCTTCGGCGAGTACGACGGCTACACGCTCTGGGAGGCGCCGGACAACCAATCGATGGCAGCCGTGGCGATCGCCCTCGGCGTCGGCGGCTCGCTCTCGAAGGTCGAAACGACCGTGCTGATGACCGTCGAAGAGACAATCGAGGCGTTGGGCCGAGCCGGCTCAGTCGGTTACCGCCCGCCCGGCTCCTAGCCCGCAGGCCCAAGGTTTAGAGGTTCATCGCCCATAGCTCGTCGCCACGCGCGTCGCGGCCGCTGAAGATGACTTGGCCGCCGGCTTCGGTCGGGTCCATTACCCAGCCGGGGCTTGGCGGTCCTACCTGGATCGTGCCTGAGGCTGTTCCGTCGGTCGAATACAGCCGTGGCAACGGATCGGGATCCACGATCGCGCTGAAGTAGGCCTCACCGCCGATATCGAACGCGTAGAGCACCCACATGCCGGCGGGGAGCTCAAGCTCCTCTGTTCCAGCCACCGTGCCGTCGCTGAACCACACGTCGCCGATCAGGATGTACATGTCGTCGCCGACTGGATAGAAGATGTTCGAGCCACCCGCGCCCGTCTGGGCGACGCTGAACGTCCCGCCCGGGGTGCCGTCGCTGCGCCAGACCTGGATGCCGGGCACGCCGATGGGCTGGAAGTAGAAAAGGTCCCCGGCGACCCCGGGGTACATCAGATCGCAGCCGTAACCGGTGCAGCCCGGCCCCAGGTCGAGGATCTTGTACGTGCCGGCTTGCGTGCCGTCCGTCCGCCAGAGCTTGCTGGTCTTGTACTGGAAGAAGAGCAATGAGTCGGTCGCCAGCATCTCCACCGGCGCGTTGACGTTCTGTCCGGCGTTGTCCTTGACCTTCTTGGTGCCGAGTGCCGTGCCGTCGCTGCGCCACAGCTTTCCGTCGCCAGCGTTGAAGTACGCACGGCCGTCGAACGCTATGACGTCGCGCACGAAGTCGGGCGAGCCGGGGACGGGATACGTGCCGGCCTCGGTCCCATCGCTCCTCCAAAGGCGCTCGGCGGTCACCGTCGTGAAGAAAGCGATGCCGTCAACGTCGACCGCGATCTCCCAGGTGCTGCCCTTCCACATCGACAGACCCTTGCCCGGCTGGATGTCCTTGACGAGATGCGTCCCGGCCGTCGTGCCGTCGGTGACCCACAGCTCCTGGCCGTGCTGTCCATCGTTGGCGCTGAAGAAGACCTTGTCGCCAACGCGCGTGAGGCCGCGCGGGTTCGACGTCTTGCCGCCAGGTTTGATGTCCATTACGCGAACGGTTCCAGCGGCGGTTCCGTCGCTGCGCCACAGCTCACGGCCCGTGGCACCGCCGGTCGCCGTGAAGATGACGATGTCCCCGAGCGCGGTCAGCTCGAATGGCACCGAGCTCTCCGACCCCGCCTTGATGTTCTTGACGAAGTAAGGCGCCGAGGCTGCCGCCACTGGCAATACTCCCGTGCCAATAACGACCGCTGCCAACGCCGCGGCAATGGCTATGCGCGACGCCCGACGCCCATCCCTGTTCATGGCAGACGAGAACATTTCGACTCCGATGCGTGTGACGAGCCCCTACTCGCTAACCATTAGACGCCTTCGAGCCTCCGAGCGCCTCCGTCCAGCCACCTGCCGGACTACCCAACCGCGCCTACGTGGTGCGGCTCGCGACGATTGCCAGGTTCCAGACTGGGTCGCTCTACAGATTCGTGATGCGCGATGATCTGTCCATGCCCAAGCTCCCCACGGGGACAGTCACCTTCCTATTCACCGACATCGAAGGTTCGACGCGGCTCATTCATGAGCACGGCGACCAATACGCCGAATTGCTCGCCGAGCATCGCCGGCGGCTACGTGAGGTGTTCGCCCACCACGACGGCGTGGAGGTGGACACGCAAGGCGACTCCTTCTTCGTAGCATTCGCCCGCGCCCCAGATGCGGTTCGGGCCGCGGCCGACGCACAAGAAGCGCTGAGTGGCGAACCCTTCCGCGTCCGCATCGGGATCCATACCGGCACGCCCTTGGTCGCCGCTGAGGGATACGTGGGCGCCGACGTTCACGTTGCGGCGCGGGTCATGGCTGCGGGACACGGCGGCCAAGTACTCGTATCGGAGGCGACTCAGCACCTGGCGAGAGACGTCGCAGATCTGCGTGACCTGGGCGAGCATCGGCTGAAAGACCTGGGCGCACCGCGACGGCTCTTTCAACTGGGCAATGGCGAATTTCCGCCTCTGCGGACGCTTTACCGAACGAACCTGCCGATCCAGCTTTCATCCTTGATCGGACGCGAGACTGACCTGCGCGAAGCCGGAGAGCTGCTACGCCGCCATCGCCTTGTGACGCTCACCGGACCGGGAGGGAGTGGCAAGACACGTCTCGGGATGCAGCTTGCTGCCGACGCGGTCGACGATTTTCCAGATGGCGTCTTCTGGGTACCTCTGCAGGCCGTCCGAGAACCGGCACACGTTGAGACCGCAATCGCGTTGTCGGTCGGCTCCGACGATGACCTTGTCGACTACATCGGGAACCAGCGGCTGCTCCTACTCGTGGATAACTTCGAGCAGGTAGTCGAAGCGGCATCGACCATCTCCGAGCTGCTCTCAGGGACGCCGAACACGAAGATCATCGTGACCAGCCGCGAGCCTCTGCTGCTTGATGCCGAGCGACGCTACCCCGTCGAACCGCTGCCGAATGAGGACGCCGCCGCACTGTTCACGGAGCGTGCGCGGGCAGTAACTCCCGACTTTGAGCCAACGCCGTCTGTGTCCGAGATCTGTAAGCGGCTGGACGGGCTTCCGCTGGCCATCGAACTCGCGGCAGCGCGTGTCGCATTGCTGCGCACTGACGAATTGCTGGCGCGACTCGAGCGGGCGTTGCCACTCCTCTCCACGCGGTCACGCGATGCGCCTGCCCGCCAACAGACTCTTCGCGCGACGATTGAGTGGAGCTACGAGCTGCTCAAGCCGGACGAGCAGGCGCTCTTCTGCAGCCTGGCGGTCTTCCGAGGATCGTTCACCCTGGCCGCGGCAGAGGCCGTCTGCGCCGCGGACCTGGAGACACTCGAGTCGCTCGTCGTGAAGAACCTCGTTCGCCACCTGGCCAACGGCCGCCTGTTGCTGCTCGACACGATCCGCGAATTTGCGGTAGAGAAGTTGGAGGCGTCGCCAGATTCAGACGCCGTCCGTGCAGCACACGCCGACTACTTCCTGTCGGTCGCGGTCGAAGCCAACTTGAATGCCGGGAGCATGCGCCCAGGCGGCCAGAGGCTGGATCTCGCCCTTCCGGAGCTCGACAATTGCCGAGGCGCTCTCGCGTGGTGCCTCAGAAGCGGGAGCATCGACGTTGGGCTGAAAATCGCTGTCGCCCTGGAACAGCTCTGGGTCCTGGAGGACCCGAACGAGGGCGTCACGTGGTTCGAACGCCTACTGGACGCGCCGGGAGCTGATCAAGCTCCGTTGGAAGATCGAGCCCATGCGTTCCGCTCTTATGGAAGCTCGCTCCATATCGCCGGCCGCCCCCAAGCCGCCGACGAGGCTGCGACGCGTTCACTAACACTCTTCGAAGAGCTCGGCGACGAGCACGGCCAGGCTGTGCTGCTACACCGCCTCTCGATCACCGCGATGATCCGTGGCGACTTGCGGCGCGCCAGAGAGTTGGTCGAGCGGAGCGACGCGATTCACCGAAATGCGGGCGATAAGTGGGGCCTCGCGCAGACGACAGGAACGTTGGGATCAATCTCTCGCGATGAAGGCGACGAGCAGTCGGCAATGGAGTTCTTCCGCGAAAGTGCAGATCTCGCTCAACAGGTTGGCGTGCCGTGGTGGCAGGGTGGAGCGCTTGCGGAGCTCGCGTGTGTCTCTCTCGATGTTGGGCTTGTCGACGACGCCGAGGAACATGCCCGGGCTTCACTGGCTATCTCGGGGATGCTGCGCGACAGGCCGGGCCGAGTCTTTGGCGTTGCCATCCTTGCCCGCGTCGCGGCCGAGCGGGGCCAGGCTGAGCGCGCCGGCCGACTGTGGGCGACTGTAGAAGAGGCGGAGTACGCGTCGCCACTGGGCGGCTGGATGCGCCACCGGCCAGCATTCGAGGCCCGGATTCGAGAGCACGCCGGACCCGACTTCGAGCGCGGGTACGCCGAAGGCAAGACCCTGACCCTGGACGAGGCGGTGGCGATCGCGCAGCAGTCGGCCTGAGCCGGCGCGATCGTCGAGGCACACAGCAACCTCTCAGCGCACGCACAGAAGCCTCACGGCCGGCTCACATACGCTTGATTGGCCAGGCCAACGCTTGACCGACTTGCATGATTCGGTCGCGGGCCGGGCGAAGTCATCCCCAGGAGGATTGATGAGCACGAGGTTTCTGAGCGCCCGCTCGCGCCTACTCACCGGTGTTGGCGTAACGCTTGTTGCGCTGATCGCTGTGGCGTGTGGAGCGACAACCGCAGCGCCGCCCGCGGCTGTTGTGCCATCCCCCACGCTCGCGGTCGCCACCCCTTCCACAGCGACGGTTGAACCGACCGCTGCGCCCGCGGATCCGACCGTGGAACCCACCGTCGCGCCGAGCCAGGAAGCACCGACCGCGACGCCTGTCCCAACGGCCACGACTGAGCCAGCCCAGACTCCGGCTCCTCCGACCCCTGTCGTCCTTTCGGAGATCGCATTTGGAGAGAGCTACACACAGACGTCGAACGGCGTCGTTCTGGACAATGCGTCAGATCGATTCGAAGGCGGCACATCAGTGGCGTGGCGGGTGGAGTTGCCGCCCGCCGTGGGAACCGAAACCATCTTGGTGCAAGTAGTCGACGCGAACGGCGCGATCATCTACAACGGCAGTCACACGCCTGAGGCTGGCTCCAACATCTTCTTCGGCGAGGCCGTCCTCGCTACATCGCCGGGCTGGTACACGATGCGGTATCTCCTGGACGACGACGTCATCGCCGAGGGCGCTTTCAGGCTCAGGGCGGTTGCGGTGGTCGCTCCCAGGCCGGACCCGACGGTCGCTCCCAGGCCGGATCCCACGCCCAAGCCGACGCCCAAGCCAACGCGCAAGCCGGACAACGATCCTCCGCAGGACAATTGCGATCCGTCATACCCAACACTTTGCCTGCGTTCGTCCCCTGACCTCGACTGCGGCGAGATCAGCGCTCGCCAGTTCCCGGTACGCGGCCGCGATCCTCACGGCTTCGACGCAGACGGCGACGGCATCGGTTGTGAGTCCTAGGGCCAACTAGAGCCGCGGAGCGGGCCTCAGCCGATGCGGCTCGCGACGATTGCCAGGATCTCGGGGCCGTAGGAATCGAGCTTGACCGGGCCCATGCCCTTGACGCGGCGGAGTTGCGAGATCGAGCGTGGCTTGTCGGCGGCGATCTCAACGAGAGTCGCGTCGTGGGCGACGACGTAGGCGGGCACTGCATCCTGCTTGGCGCGCTCGCGGCGCCAGATCTGGAGCGCCTCGAGCAACGGGTCATTGCCGGTTGACGCGGGTGTGGTGCGAACGCCAGAGGGAAGCGTGCGGATCGACTGCG
>DASQLS010000116.1:0-12862 GCA_035629915.1 Candidatus Limnocylindrales bacterium
CGGCGCGATTCAGGTCGGCATTGATGACGCCGGGCTGGACAGTGGCGGTCAGGTTGGCCGTGTCGATCTCGAGGATCGATGCCATCTGGGTGAACGCGACCGTGATCGCACCATCGATCGCGACCGCCCCGCCGGACAGGCCCGTTCCGGCACCGCGAGCTACGATCGGAGTGCCCGTCTCGACAGCGGCGCCGACCACCGCCTGGACCTCCTCGGTCGTACGCGGGAAGCAAACCGCAAGCGGCGTGCCGGCCTCGATGTACGCCGTCTCGTCGTAGCGGAAGGCCTCCATCTCCGAAGACTGGTCGAGCACGCGCATGCCCGGCACGCGCTGGCGCAGCAGATCGACTACGGAGGGCACGTGGCAAGCCTAATCGGGCGCGTCGCGAGCGATCATCCGCGATCATCCGCCGGTGCTCCGACTATCCCTGGCGCTGTTTCTGGTTCAGGCCGGTTTCCACGGCTTCACGGCGTCCATCCCGTTGGCACTCTCACGTGCCGGGCGGCCCGATGCGGAGATCGGCATCCTCGTTGGATTGGCGGCGCTGGTCCAGGTACCGGCCGCCCTCGCCGGCGGCGCGCTGATCGACCGATTCGGCGGGATGCGCCTCTTCGCTCTCGGCGGAGTTCTCTATCTGATCTCGTGCGGATTGCTTTTGCTGCCGGGCCTCGACCCGGCCGGCTCGACGCTGGCGATCGCCGCCGCACGAGGCCTGCAGGGCGCAGGCTTCGGCCTGTGCGTCCCGGCCGCACTCGCTGTTGTGCCGCTCATTGTTCCTTTTGCGCGCCGAGGCGTGGCGTTGGCGACGACGAGCCTGTCGCACAACATGACGCTCGTCGTCTTGCCGCCGCTGTCGATCGTGGTCCTCGACGCCTCCGGTCTGGACGGCGTAACGCTGATGGTCGCCGCCCTGGTTGTGGCCGGTCTGGGTGTCGCCTTCGTTCGGTCGATGCCTGTGCGAGCCACGGTCGAATCGAATCTGGGCGAGGCCTCGCGACGATTCGGCTTTGCCTTCCGGCGCTCGTGGCTGGCGCCACTGGCAATCACGACACTGTTCGTCATCCACTGGGGCGTGATCACCGCATACATGCCTCAGCGAGCGGAGCTGGCCGGCGCAAACATCGGCTTGTTCTTCGCCGCCGACGGGCTGTTCGTTTTGCTTTCGCGACTGCCGGCTGGTTGGATCGCCGACCGGACACGTCCCATCTGGCCGGTTCTTGCCGGAATCGCGCTCACGTTCGTCGCGGTGCTGCTGCTCCTGCCGCTGCCGACGACGCCGATTCTCATCGTCTCCGGCTCGCTGACCGGGATCGGGGCCGCGCTGATCATCCAACCGCTCCTGCTCGCCCTGACCAGGCGCAGCTCCGATGCCGATCGGGGCAGCGCCTTCGCGTTGTTCTCAGCCTGCTTCGCGGCGGCCATCGTGCTGGGCACGATCGGAACTGCACCGTTGATCGATCCACTCGGTTTTGAGACGGTCCTGCTGCTCGCCCTCGGCGCCCTTCTCGCCTCGGCCGGAGTAGCGATCGCCGATCGCGGATTGCGCAGCAACGATGAACCCTCGACGGGGCCGAGCGCAGGCGCCGAGGGTCCAACTGACGTCGCTACGCCGATCGGCCCGTAACCGATTATTCTTCGGCCAATTACTCGACCACTTTCCGTCATTGCCCAGGGGTCCCGATGAAGATAGGTGTGGTGAAAGAGCGTGCGCCCAATGAGCGGCGCGTGGCGCTCGTACCGGACGCGCTGAAGCCGCTGTTGGCGGCAGGCGCCGAGGTTCTCGTCGAGCGCGGCGCCGGCGAGGCAGCAGCAATTCCAGACAGCCTGTACACCGACGCCGGCGCAAAGGTCGTATCGCGCGATGAGCTGTACCAGCAGTCGGACGTCGTCGCTCGAGTTCAGCGGCCCGATGCGGATGAAGCAAAGCTGCTGCGCAAGGACCAGACGGTCGTCGGATTGCTGCAGCCCTTGATCGACCCCAAGCTGATGGCCGAGCTGGCCGGCAAAGGCGTCACCGCGATCAGCCTCGACGCCATCCCGCGCACCCTGTCACGCGCCCAGTCGATGGACGTGCTCTCTTCGCAGGCCAACGTCGGCGGCTATCGCGCCGTGCTCATTGCCGCGGCCGAGTACGGCCGCTACTTCCCGTTGCTGACGACCGCGGCCGGCACGGCGCGACCGGCGAACGTGCTGATCCTCGGCATCGGCGTCGCCGGGCTTCAGGCAATCGCCACTGCGCGCCGATTGGGCGCGATCGTCAACGCCTACGACGTCCGCTCGGAGACCAAGGAGCAGGCTGAGTCGCTCGGTGCCAAGTTCATCGTGTTGAAGTCGATCGCCGACGCGAGCGGCACCGGTGGCTACGCGCGCGAGCTGACTGCCGAGGAGCGCGCTGCGCAGCAGAACGAGCTGAACGGCCACATCGCCGGCATGGACGTGATCATCACCACCGCCCAGGTGCCCGGTCGCCGGCCGCCGTTGCTCGTTACCGCCGAGGCGGTCAAGGGAATGAAGTCAGGCTCGGTCATCGTCGACATGGCCGCCAGCGCGCTGGGTGGCAACGTCGAGCAGTCGAAGCCCGACGAGACGATCGTCACGGACAACGGCGTGACGATCATCGCCCCGACCAACCTGCCGGCCACCATGCCCGCCGGTGCTAGCCAGTTCTACGCCCGAAACCTTTCCGCCTTCCTGCTCCATTTCCTGAAGGAGGGCGCACTCACCATCGATATGGCCGATGAGATCACCTCCGCCACGGTCATCACCCGTGACGGGCAGGTCGTCCAGGAAGCGACCCGCAAGCTGCTCGAGCCGGCCGCCGCGGAGTCCAACTGATGAGCCCCGAACTACTCAACGCGCTGGCGATCTTCGTGCTGGCGATCCTCGTCGGCTTCGAGGTCATCAGCAAGGTCCCGGCCACGCTGCACACGCCGCTGATGTCGGGCGCCAACTCGATCCACGGCATCGTCCTTGTCGGCGCAATGCTGATCGCGGCAACGGCCGACAACCCACTCAGCTACGTGCTCGCCTTCGTGGCCGTCGTCTTCGGCGCTGCCAACGTCGTCGGCGGCTACGTCGTCACCGACCGGATGCTGCAGATGTTCCGCAAGCGCGAAACCCCGGCCAAGGTCGAGGAGACGCCCGAATGAGCGCCGAGTGGCTTTACACGATCGTCTTCCTCGGCTGGCTGGCCGGTGCAGCCGCATTCGTGCTTGGCCTGCACCAGATGAACTCGCCCGCGACCGCGCGCCGGGGCAATCAGCTGTCTGCCCTGGGCATGACCGTGGCCGTGCTGGTCACGCTCGCGTGGCTCATCTTCCGACCCGGCGGCCTGGGCGGCAATCCGATGCCGCTGGTGATCATCGTCGGCGGCTTCATCATCGGTGGTGGCATTGGTCTCTACCTCGCCCGCAAGGTGCAGATGACGGCCATGCCGCAGCTGGTCTCGATCTTCAACGCCGTCGGCGGCGGCGCGGCGGCACTTGTAGCGATCGATGACTACATTCGTGCCGTCTCGCTCGGTGAGATCGAAGTCTCGACCGCGATCTTCGTCGTCCTCGGCGCGGTCATCGGATCGGTGACCTTCTCGGGCTCGCTGATCGCGTCGGGCAAGCTGCAGGGCGTCGTCTCGGGCAGCCCCATCTTCTTCCCGGGCTCGCGCCTGATCACCATCCTGCTTGCGCTCGTGACGGTCGCCGGATTCGTGGCCCTCGTGCTCAGCGCCGGCAACTTCATAACGCTGACCGCCGAGGTCGAGTTCCTGATCCTCGGCGCGATCGTTCTCGCGGCGCTGGTCTTCGGCGTGACGATGGTGCTGCCCATCGGCGGCGCCGACATGCCCGTCGTCATCTCGCTTCTCAACTCGTTCACCGGCACGGCCGCAGCAATGGCCGGCTTCGTGATCAACAACCCGGTCCTGATCATCGCCGGCGCGCTGGTCGGCGCATCGGGCGCCATCCTGACCAAGCTGATGGCCGACGCGATGAATCGGTCGATTGCCAACATCATGGTCGGCGGCTTCGGCGGTGCCGGGGCCGATGCGGGAGCCGGCGGCGAGGGTGCCGGCGGCGATGTCCGCCAGATCGGCCTCGACGACGCAGCCATCCAGCTCGCATACGCTCAGAAGGTCATCGTTGTGCCCGGCTACGGCCTCGCCGTCGCCCAGGCCCAGCACGCGGTGCGTGAGCTGGCCGACCTGCTCGAGGAACGAGGCGTCGACGTCTCGTACGCGATTCATCCTGTGGCCGGGCGAATGCCGGGCCACATGAACGTGCTCCTGGCGGAGGCGAACGTGCCCTATCCGCAGCTGCGCGAGATGGACGAGATCAACCCCGAGTTCTCGCGGACCGACGTGGCACTCGTGGTCGGCGCCAACGACGTCACCAATCCGGCGGCGCGGAGCAACCCGCAGAGCCCGATCTACGGCATGCCGATTCTCGACGTCGACAACGCCCGCAGCATCATCGTCATCAAGCGCTCGATGCGGCCCGGTTACGCGGGCATCGACAACGAGCTCTACGTCAACCCCAAGACGGGCATGCTCTTCGCCGACGCCCGCGAAGGCCTGACCGAGCTGGTCGCGGCCGTCAAGCAGATCTGACGCAGATCTGACCGCGCCCGGCCTTCCGGCCGGCAATATCCTTCGGCGATGATCGCTCTACGGCGACTGGGTTTCGTCGCGGCCGCATTGGGCTGGGTGATCCTGATCGGCGTCGGGCCGGTCCTGGCACAGCAGCAGGAGATCACCTCCGCGGGACCGTTGACGCGGATCATCACCGGAACGGATCTGACCTGCCAGGTCGCTCACCGCGACGACGAGCTATTCGAGTTCTTCCCATCGTCTTCCGATCGAGGCTCGTGCGGGACCTTTGTTGCCATCGGCGGCACCGTCTACGGGCCGGCCGGTGTCTCGCCGACGTTGACGCCGTGGACGCCGGTATCCCAATCGCCCATAACCGGCAGTGGCAGCGCAGGTGATCCGTTCCGGCTCGTCACCGTGGTCGACGCGCCGCTGGCCGGACTGCGTCTGATCCAGACCGACACCTACGTCGTCGGCAGCCAGTCGTACCGGACCGACCTACAGCTGACCAACGCCACTGCCGAGCAGCGCGACGGAATCCTTTACCGCGCCGGCGATTGCTTCCTGCAGGGCGAAGACTCCGGCTTCGTGCGGGTCGACAGCGGGGCACCGGCCTGCATCGTCGACCCAGCCGAGGGGCGGCGCATAGAGCAATGGACGCCGATCACGGCGGGGAGTCACTTTTTCGCTGGACCGTTCGGTGAAGTGTGGTCGCTGATCGGGGCGCAGGCGCAGTTTCCCGACCGGTGCAACTGTGAATTGGACTTCGAGTTCGACAACGGCGCCGGCTTGTCCTGGCCGATGAGCGTCGCTCCCGGGCAGACCATGACCATCTCGCACGAAACGTTCTTCTCCCCGCAGGGTCGTGGTCCGGTCACTGAATCGTTCACCCAGTCCGTGCCCGCGCCCAACGAGATCGTTCTCGACCCGGTCATCGTCGCCCAGAGCGTGGCCATCGCGGCCGGTGTGATCCTCCTCGTGCCCTTCCCGTCCGCGCTCTTCAACAGCACGCTCGAGGAGAACTACGACGAGGTGATGGCCGGCGTGGCGCGCATCAAGGCGTGGGTGCACCGTCAGGCGGTCCGTTTCCGAGCGTGGATCGCCGGGCTCATCGCCGCGCGGCGCCAACCCGCCCCTGGCGTACCAAAGCCGCCCGAACAGGCGCCCCCGGCTCAGCCCGACTTCGCAGCTCAGCCTGCCCAGCCCGACTTCGCAGTCGAGCCTGCACAGCCGATTCCTGTGGCTACCGAGCCAACGATTTCCCTCACGGATCCCAGTTCGCGCGACATCTGGCGGACGCCGCTGGGGATGGTCGGCTTCGTCCTGCTCAGCGCCTTGCTGTACGCGTTCCTGGACCCGACCTTCGGTTTCAGCCTCAACTCGCTGGCCACCTACGCCGGCCTCGCCATCGGGCTGTTCGTCGTGCTCGCCGCTTACGGCGTTCCGCTGCTCCTGGCTGCACGTGGTCGTGGCCTGGGCCTCAACGCACGAGCCCTGCCGGCGACGCTGATCGTCGCGGTTGCGTGCGTCCTGATCAGCCGGCTGGCCAACTTCCAGCCCGGCTACCTGTACGGCCTTGTGGTCGGCTTCTTCTTTGCCGTGGGCGTCAAACGGACGGAGGAGGGCCGGGCAGAAGGCATCGCCGCCGCGACGTCCTTGGCCGTCGCGTTGATCGCGTGGGTTCTACTGGCGTTCATGCGCGGGGGCAACTCGACCGGCGACGCGTTCGTCCAGCAGATGCTCTCGGCAGCGACAGTCACGGTTGTCGTCGCCGGGTTGGAGAACGCGGTGTTCGCGATGCTCCCGCTGCAGTTCCTGCCCGGGTCCGTGGTGCGCGAGTGGAACCGGTGGGTGTGGGTCGCGATTCTGGGCATCGGCGTCTTCGGTTTCGCCCATGTGCTGCTCAACCCAAGCGCCGGCTACATGGGCGACACGACGCGGACCTCGTTCCTGACGATGGTCGTGCTGCTCGCCGGCTTCGGCATCGCGTCAGTTGCGTTCTGGGCCTGGTTCCGCTTCCGACCCAAGCGCGTGGCCGCACAGTGAGCGACCGCGCCGAGCAGCAGCTCGAGGTCGACGCGCCGCGCGAGGCGGTCTTTGACCTGCTTGCCACGGCCGATGGCCTCCGCCGCTGGCTGGATGCGGCAGACCTCGATCCGCGCGTCGGCGGTGAGCTGCGCCTGGTGATGCGTGAAGCGGAGGCCGTCGGCAAGATCCTGGCCCTCGATCCGCCGCAGCACATCAGCTTCACCTGGCAATGGACGTCCGAGCCTGGCGCGGCTCCCGGGGTCGTCGCGTTCGATGCCATCGATCACGGCGCCCGAACGCACGTCACGGTTCGACACGTCGGCCTCGTTACGGCAGCCCAGGTCGAGCTGCACAACGAGCTGTGGCGCTATTGGCTCGAGCGGCTCGCTGTCGCCACTCGCGCGCTACCCGACAAGATTGAAACGACCCATCCCTAGGCGCTCAGCCGTAGAGCGCGGCTCCGCGGCGGAGCTGATCGGCGACGCTGTCGCGCAGCTCGGCGGGCTCGAGCACCTCGGCATCGGCGCCCCAGCCCAGGATCCAGATGCGGATCTCGCGCATGCCGGCCACGTTGGCGCGCCAGATCAGCGAGCCGTCCTTCTCCCACTCGAGCTCCTGGCTCGGGTGCCAGCGCGTCTCCGCGGCGCGCTTTGCGACCTCAGTCGAGAAGCGGATGACGACGTGTACCGGCTCCTCGTCGGCGATCACGTCCCACGCCGCCAGCAGCTCATTCGCCGGAGCCGAACCCGTTGGCGGCTCGAACGTCTCAGGCGTCAGTGAGGCCGACAGGATGCGTTCGACCTTGAACGTCCGCCTCGCCTTGCGCGACTCGTCCCAGCCGAGCAGGTACAGAGCATGGGTGAGGGCCGACGGCTCGATCGCCAACGGTCGGACGCGCGTCTTACGCGGCTTCTTGGCCGGGTCGTAGACACCGGGTCCGTACTCGATCTCGACCACGCGCCTGCCCGCCCACGCCTCGGCCAGGACTCGGAAGACGCGCGTGAAGCGCTCGTTGGGTGGCGTGGTCGCGAAGGCGTCGACGGTCGCCTGGATGTGCTCGGCCAGTACCGGCGGCAGGATCTGGGCGAGCTTCACGAACGCGCCGATCAGCTCGGTGTCGTGCTCGTCGCTCGTCTTCGCCAGGATGCGCGCGGCGAGGAAAAGCGTTGTCGCCTCGTGCAAGGTGAGCGCCAGCGGCGGCAGGAAGGCCTCGCCCTCGAGTCCGAAGCGGCCCTTGTCGCTCCAGATCGGCAGGCCGGCGTCGAGATCCATCGCCTCGATGTCGCGATAGACGGTTCGCTTGGAGACGCCGATACGATCGGCCATCGCCTGGGCCGAGATGCCGTCCGGATGGTCGCGCAGGATCATCGCGATCTTCAGGTAGCGCGCGGCGCGATCCCACTTTGCCGAGCCGCGATCGTGGGACGGGTCCATAGCCTCACGGTAGCATCGGCCGCTGATGACCGACCGACCAATGCGCCCCATCACCACGCCAGCCGCGGCGCTCCAGCCGCGCGACACGAGCCGGCCGTTCGTCAGCCTGGTGACCGATTGGGGCGCGCGCGATCCGTCGGCCGCGATCTGCCGCGGCGTGATCCTGGGCATTGCCCCCGACGTGCTGCTGGTTGACATCACCCACGACGTGGAGAAGTACAACGTTCGTCACGGCGCGTTGATGTTGTGGTGTGCGCTGCCGTTCCTGCCCATCGGCGCGCACGTGGCCGTCGTCGATCCCGGCGTCGGAACGAAGCGGCGGCCGGTCGCGCTGCAGACGGCGCGTGGCGACTACCTGGTCGGTCCGGACAACGGCCTGCTGGTGCCCGGCGCAGAGCAGCTGGGTGGGGTCGTGCGCGCACACGTGATTGCCAACACCAGCTACCGCCTGCCGGTGCTGACGTCGACCTTCCACGGCCGAGATCTCTTCTCACCGGCGGCCGCGCACCTCGCCTCGGGTGTGTCGCTCGACGAGATCGGGCCGCCGATCGATCCCTCCACCTTGGTGCCGATCGACTGGCCGGCCTCGATCGTCGGCGATGGGCAGCTCGACGCGACGGTCATCTATCGCGACACGTTCGGCAACGTCAAGCTCGGCGCGGTGACGGCCGATCTGCTTGCCGCCCTGGCCGGCATCGAGCACGGCCGGAAGGTGATGGTCAGGCTGGGGGCGGATTTCGGCGCGCGAATGGTCGAGATGCCATGGGCGCCGACATTCGGCGAGGTGCCTGTCGGCGGACATCTGCTCTACGAGGATTCATACGGTCGGCTGTGCATCGCACAGAACCAGGGCAACGCGGCCGAGTCGCTCGGTCTGGCCGAGGACACGACGGTACGGATAACGCCGGGTCAGGCTGCGGAGTAGGAAGCCTCCGGCGCTTCGCGCGGCTTGGGCTCTGTCGGCTGAAACTCGGTCGCCAGGGCGAGGCCTTCGAGAGCCGTCGCAATCCGGTTGCGACCGGCACGCTTGGCGGCATAGCACGCCCGATCCGCGGCCAGGATCATGGCGGCGCCGCTCTCGCCGTCCTGCGGGAAGATCGCCACGCCGACCGAACAGGTGATCGGGACGGGGCTGGTCGCCTCGTTCATTGCCGCCACCGCGGCGTGGAGCTTCTCAGCTACCGTCCGTGCGCCGGCGAGGCCGGTCCCCGGCAGCAAAAGCGCGAACTCGTCGCCGCCGAAGCGGAAGACGCGATCGCTGTCGCGGCATGCGGTGCGCAGCACGTTGGACACGTCGCGCAACATCGCGTTGCCTGCCTGGTGGCCGTGCTGGTCGTTGAAGTGCTTGAAGAAGTCCAGGTCGACCATCAGCATCGCGAAGGTGCCGCCCTGGGCGACCAGCTCGTCGATGTCCTCGATGAGCGCGCCGTGGTTGAGCAGCCCTGTCAGCTGATCGGTTTCGGCGCGTATCTCAACCTCGCGGTGAGTGGCCGCATTGCGCAACGCGATCGAAACGTGCGCGGCGAAGAGCTTGACCAGCTCAAACTCGTCGTCCGTGAAACGCGCGTCGGCACCCAGCCTCTCGATCGTCAACAGGCCCTGAACCCGCTCGCCGCTGCGCAGCGGCGCCTCGATCAAGGCTCCGGCGAGCGGGCCGATCGAGTCGAAGTGGATGACACGCTCGTCGGCCAACGTGTCCTGCACGAGGACCGGCTCACCGGTTCGCAGGACGACGCCGCTGACTCCCTGGTCGTCGGCCATGATCAAGTTCATGTACGCCTCGGCATGGACGCCGCGGGCGAAGATCGGTCGCAGGGTGTGCGTCTGCGGGTCGTGCAGCTCGACACAGATATTGTCGACCTCGAGCAGGCTGTTGAGGCTGCCGGCGATCTCCTCGAGCAGCGCCTGGGTGTCGAGCGTGCCAAGGATCGACTCGGTCACGCGGAGCAGCTCGCGCTGGCTATTGACCTGGCGGCTGAGCGCTGACGACTGGGCGCGCAGGCGCTCGGTGGTGTCGGCATTGACCATCGCCTGGGCGGCGATCGAGGCATAGATCTCGAGCAGCCGCAGGTCGTCGCCGCTGAACTGGTCGAGACCGAGCTTGGCCAGCACGATCACGCCAATGACCTCGTCCTCGTACAGCATCGGCGCCAGCAGGAGCGACTCGTCGAGGTCATCCTCGGTACCCGGGATGGTCATCGATCGCTTGTCGCCCGCCGCATCGCCCACGTTCTGGGCAAGTCCGTAACGGGCTACCCAACCGGTGATGCCCTGGCCGACCTGGACTCGGAGCTGATCGCTGTCCTCGTCCTCGTACTCACCGATCTCGCCCCGCCACGCGACAGGCTGGCACTCGTCGCCCTCGACGCGATAGACGCGCACGTTGTGGAAATCGATCAGCTGGTTGAGCTCGGCACAGATCGCCTGGCCGATCTCGGTCACCGACTGCAGCCGGGTAAGGCGCGAGCCGAGCTGCTGGATCGACTGGAGCTGCGCCGCCCATGTCGCCATCTGGCTGTAGTTCTGGGCGTTGCGGATGACGGTCGCGCCCTGGTGCGCGAGACGTTCGAAGAGTGCCTCGTCGGCCTCGGACCAGTTGTACGGGCGATCGTGGTACAGCACGAGGACGCCCAGCTTGTCGCGGTTGAAGACGAGCGGCGCGACGCTCAGCGTGTTGATCCCCTCGCGCAACAGGGCCGGCCGCATCTCCAGCGCCCGCGGGTCGCTCGGGAAGTTGGGCATCCAGACGACGCGTTCCTCCGCCAGCGCCTGGTTCGAGATCGGCAGCTGTGAAGCATGCTCGACGACCGCCTGGAACTCCTCGGACAGGTTGCGGGCGACCTGGATCCGGAAGCTTCCGTCGGGCTGGCGGCTGAAGATCGCCGCGTGGTCGGCGTCGAACAGCTCGGCCGTGCGGTCGACGAGCTGGCTCAGGACGTGTTTGGGGTCGAGCTGCGATCCGAACTCGGCGCTGACCGACATCATCAGCTGCGCCCGTCGCTCCTGCTCCCGGGCCGCCTCGACGTGGACTGAGACGCGAATCGACATCTCGAGCCGCGCGGCGACGCCGGCCAGCAGGCGCGTCTCTTCCGTGTTGCGTGACGCGGCGTCGCCCTCGAGCAGCAGCACGCCGACGAGCGTGTCGTCGGCCGCGACCGGGATGGCCGCGCGATAGACGCCATCGTTCTGGCGTGCGCGGCCGATCTGAACGCGCCGGCTGGATTGGGCCAACTCGACCAGGCGGCGGTCGGTGATCGGCCGGCCGTGGAGTCGGTGTGACGTGCCCTCGACCGCGAACGAGGCCGCCGCGTAGCCGGCCTGCGTGCACAGCAGTTGCGCGACGGAGCTCAACAGCCCTTCAGCGTCGCGTCCTTCCGCCGCCAGCTCCGCCACTCGCGACAGGAGCGCCGTTACGTGGTCGACCGCATTGCCGGGTTCGCGGCGAGGACCTGCCGGTGCCTCGCCCGCATGAAGCAGGAATCGCTCCAACTCCGAACGCATGTAGCGCCGATCGCCGCGGCTATTGATGCGCAGGCAGCTGAGCATTCCCTGGTCGGTCCAGCTGCGAACGGTATTTGGGTGAACGCCGAGCATCGCAGCGGCGTCGCTCACCGTTAGGAACTGACCAGAAACAGGTGTGCTCGTGGGATTCTCCAACTGGAGGATCTGTCAGGAATTGGTAGCGAATTCCTGTGCCGCGAGCGTATTCAGCCTCACCTCATCTGCCCCATGGCGCAATGGTCCCAAGGCAGGTCTGACCATCTCGCGTGGCGCTGGAGGTTCAGCGGTTGGGGTCGGCGCGGACCAGTGAGGGATACGGGTTGAAAGCGTCGATCTGGCGCGCTTCGCCCATTGGCGTCCAGTCGATCTTGAACGGCGCCCGGAGCTCGAAATGGAGCTGCGGATGGACGCCCTCGGCATTGCCCGAGGTGCCCAGGACACCGAGGACTTCGCCGCGCGTCACGATCTGGCCGACATCGACCCAGGCATGCTCGAGATGAGTCAGCAGGGCGATGTAGCCGTCGCTCTCGGGCTCGCTCGAAACGATCGCCACCGTCACGCCGTAGCGATCCGGCAGCCAACCGCGCCAGCGCGCGGCGGGATTGACGACGACTCCATCGAAGGGAGCAACCACAGGCTCACCGGCGCGGGCATAGATGTCGATGCCGTCATGCACGCGGACGAGCCTGCCGTCGGCGTTGTATCGGGCGTGATTGAAGCCCTGCGGGGCGCCTTCGCGCAGGCCGAGCCAGTTGTCTCGGTAGCGATACCTGGTCGCGGGACGGAGCGGGAAGCCGATCTCGATCACCTGGCTGTCGAGGTCGAAGGCGGTGGCCGAGGCCGGGGCCGAAGCAGAGGTGGGAGTCGGACTCGGGGTTGCGGTCGCGCGTGCAGTCGGCCGCTCGCTCGCGGCGACCGGCGAAGGGGAAGCAACTGCGGCAGATGGAGACGGAGGCGAGACTGCGCTGGCTCTGGCCGTCGGCCGTGGGGTGGCGTGGGGGATGACGGCCACGTTCGACGAAGGCGATGCGCTGGCGGCTGGTGCGCCACCGCCGAGCAGGCTCGCTCCGCCGAGGATCGCGATCAATGCCAGTGCGGCAACGGCCATGGCCGACATCACGAAACGGGTCGCTCTCGGTCGCGGTCTGGCGACTGGCGCAATCGGCCGGGCCATCACTCGCCGGCCGTTCGACCGGATCGACCGAGTGCCGTTGCGGCCCTCGCCCAGCCTCACGTTTGCTCGCCTCGCCTCGCGGTCAGCTTCACATAGGCGAACGTGCCGGCCGCGACGAGCGCCCCAGAGGCGACCACCACGATCA
>DASQLS010000117.1:0-9218 GCA_035629915.1 Candidatus Limnocylindrales bacterium
TCGATCTTCATGAAGCTGATGCTCGAGGACGAGAGCGTCGTGAGTCGCCGCGTGGCGGCGGTGTTGATGTATCTCGCCGACTTCCAGCCGCGCGGCGAACTCGCGTGACGGCGGCGCTCCCGCCGACCTCCCCTCCCCCGAACACTCCCGCGACCTCTCCTGCGCCGGCAGCCCCTGCGCGGGCACTCACCGAGCACAGACTCGGCCCCCGGCTGCTGATGGCCGGCGCGGCCGTCATCGTGCTCGCAGCGATGAGCGTGGCCTCGTACCTGGTCGCGGTCCTGCTTCTGTCGCTCCTTGTCGCCCTGCTGTTGGCGCCACTGCGTTCCAGGCTGGTCGCCAGAGGAATGAAGGCCGGTCTGGCGCTGCTGATTTGTCTTGCCGCGTACGTCGGCGTGCTGGCGGCGACCGGCCTGCTGATCGTCATCGGGCTGTCCGGATTCGTTGAGAACCTGGATACGTACACGACCGCACTGGCGGACAGCCTGGACGGGACCTCACTTCCGCCCGACCTTGCCGCTGCCATGGTGCAGGCAGTCGCCGATTTCGCCGAGGCGCTGATCAGCACAGTCGGGTCAGGGCTGGCCGTGATCGCATACAGCGTGATCGTGGTTGCCTACCTGTTGCTCGAGGCTCCTCGTGCCGGCGAGCGCGTCCTGTGGGCGTCCGGGGGCCGCGCCGACCTCCTCGCTCGAGCACGCACGGCAGGCGAGAACCTGCGCGAATTCATCATCGCCCGGACGGTGCTCGGACTGGCCGCGGCGGTGCTCGACACGATCGTGCTGCTGATCCTGGGCGTCCCGTCGGCACTTCTCTGGGGCGTGCTCGCATTCCTGTTCAGCTTCGTGCCGACGATCGGCTTCATGCTCGCCCTGATTCCGCCCACCATCCTCGCCTGGGCGGTCAGCGGACCGATCACGGCGTTGATCGTGATCGTCAGCTTCTCGATCATCAACGTAGCGATCGATTACCTGATCCAGCCGCGCTACATGGGCACGTCGGTCAACCTGTCGCCGCTGGTGGTGACGCTTTCGTTCGTGTTCTGGACGATCGTGCTCGGCGCCGCCGGCGCGCTGCTGGCGATTCCGTTGACCATCTGCGCCGTCGCGCTGGCCGACGCATTTTCTGACTCCCGACCACTCGCTCGGCTGCTCGTCGACACCGTGGGCGTGCCAGACTGAGGACGGTGTCCTCGGTCACCTCGTCACCCGCAATCGAGCCGCCGGAGTCGGAGCCGCCCGACCCGGCGCGCGTGCTGCGCGTCGCCATGCGCGTCGCCGTGGCGTTGCTCATGTCGGGAGACCAGACGGACGACGTCGAGGCTGCTTGCGTCGCGGTCGCGAGCGCATACGGCATGAATACCGTCCAGGCAGCGGTGACCTTCTCGACGATCACCATCTCGCACGATGCGCCCGGCACCAACCGACCGACCACGCTTCTTCACATCGTCAAGGACCGAACCAGCGACTTCACGCGCCTGGCAAGTGCCTCGTCACTCGTGCGGCGCATCCAGGAGGAGCGGCTGCCTCTCGAAGCGGCAGAGGCGGAGCTGGACGACCTGGATCGCCTGCGGCCCAACTACAACCAGGCTGTCTCATTCGTGGCCCCCGGCGTCTCGGCCGCCGCATCCACGCTCGTCTTCGCCGGCAGTGCGTTCGACGCCCTGGTCACGCTCGGTATCGCGCTCATCCTCCAGCCCGCGCTGGTTGTCCTCGATCGGGCAACGATTCCGCCCTTCTTCCGACTGGTTTTCGGTGCTTTTGCGACGACGGCACTTGTCGGTCTGCTTGTCGGGTTGGGTGTTCCGATCATCGGCGGCCTGGTACTGACCGGCAGCCTGTTGCGATTCCTTCCCGGCTATGCACTCGTGTCGGGCTTCCGCGACCTGATCGGTCAATCGATGATCTCGGGAACCGCGCGGCTCGCTGAAGCGCTGTTACTCGGGGCAGGAGTCGCCGGAGGTACGGCGATCGGCCTCGGACTTGCGGGTCTGTTCGGCGTCCATCTTTCGCTGCTCACGACCGGCGGCGTGGCGTGGGGACTGCTGGTCACGCTACCCGCCGCGTTCGTTGCCGTCGGCGCCTTCGCCGTTCGGCTCGGCGTGCCGCGCTCGGCGATCGTCGCCGCCTCCTTGCTGGGCGCGATCGCTTGGTGGATGAACGGCGCCCTGGCGGGTCCCGGCCCGGCCACAATCGACCCGACGCTGGCGACCCTGGCCGCGTCGATCGTCATCGGCATCGTCGGCCGTCTGCTCGCCGGTCGCGAGCACGGGGCGGCTGCATTGTGGGTCGTGCCCGCGGTTCTGCTGCTGCTGCCCGGCCTCCAGATCGTCAGCGCGATGCTGGCGCCGACCAACGAACTGCGCATCGCCGGCATGCTCGCGGCCGGTGGGACCGCGTTCCTGCTCGGCACCGGGGTGGCATCGGGCGACATCATCGTGCTGACGGCGCGGCGACTACGTGACCGCGTCGTCGATCCCGCCGTCGGCGTCATGAGTGAGGGAATCGACGTCCTCGTCGTCACACCGGTCGAGCACGCGTTGGAGCGCCTGCATGGCCGACGTGCGACTGACGCGCCACGCTCAGTGCAGGAGCAGGACCGGGACGAGCTGGGCGGTTGAAACCGCGCTCGAGGCGAAGCCCGAGTTGATTACAGAGGCGGGCAGCCGAGCTCGGTCTGGAGCCCATCCGCCGCCGTCGCGACGGCAGCGATCTCGTCGCTGAGCTGATCGACGGCCTCAGTCGGCGTAGTTGTCGGCGGCAGGGCCACGGCCGCGACGCTGAGCCTGGTTATTGCTCCGTCGAGCTCCGTGTAGCCGGCCTGGCTGGCCGCCTGCGCCTGGACGCGCAGGTTGACCCACGACGACTGCAGGTTCGCGACCGCCGACTGAACTTCGGCGGTCGTCGCCGTGGCTGGATCTAGCGCCTGCAGCGCGTCGACCTGGGCATAAACAGCGGGAATGGCCACGCACACGGGTGGCACCGTGGCCCCCGGAGTTGCCGCGGGTGCACTGCACGCGGCGGCAACCGCCAGCAGTGCGAGCGCGAGAGTCAGGCCAATTCGGCTTATCACGCGCTCATTCTAGGCATGCACCAACGTCGAGTGTTGGAGCGGATCGTGTCCCTAAGGCGCGGGGTCGCTGCCGCCGTAACCGGGAACGCGGTCGCGGTTGCTGTATGCCGAGCCGCCAGCGCTGATGATGTCGATACCGAAGGCCAGGGCGATCCAAAGCAGATCAAGGCCGCTGAAGCCATTCGGGCTCCAGAGCAGCACGTACATCAACGTCGTGAAGGGCAGGAAGAAGATGCCCAGGATTGCGATGAACGCCGACGGAATTGCCGCTTCGAAGATTCCCGGACGAGCCAGCCAGATGAAGAAAACGGCCAATCTCGGGAACAGCGACCCAAACAACACGAGCAAACAGCCCATGAATGCCTCCTCAATCCTTGATGGCCCGTCGTGACGACGGCGGGCGGCGACTCGGACGCGAATGACACACCTGGGGCCGCGACGCCGCATCACCCCATTTAGATGAACCGCGAACTGAGCCTCTCCCGCACCATTGCCTGGTGTTGGCTGACAGAAATCGAGGAGTCGAGGTCGACAGATTCGGCCCGACGGCAACCTAGGCTGGACGAATGACAGCCGACACCCTCATCGCCTGGGTAAGCACGAACGCGATTGCCCTCCTGGTGGGGCTGATCGTGCTCGTCGTCATCTATCGCTTCGCGCTGCCGCTGATGCACCGCTTCGTACTGGCCGTGCTGAGAGCGCAACAGGTGACCCTGGAGCAGGGCGGCGCTCCGGCCGACGAGGTCCGCAAGCGCGCGGCGACGCTCGAGGACGTTCTCGCGCGACTCATCAAGCTCGGCGTGTTCGCGCTGCTGATCATGCTCATCCTGTCGGTCTTCGACCTGTGGCCAATGCTCGCCGGGCTGGGGCTGATCGCGGCGGCACTGACCATCGCCGGCCAGGCGATCATCCTCGACTACCTGATGGGCATCCTGATCCTGGCCGAGGGTCAATACTTCAAGGGCGACTGGATCTCGGTCGACGTGCCCAACGGCGTACTCGAGGGCGAGGTGGAAGAGGTCGGTTTGCGGCGCACCGTGCTGCGCGACGCGCGCGGCGTGCACTCGGTTTCCAACGGCCTCATCCGCGCCTCGTCCAATTCGACGCGCATCTTCTCGCAGCTGACGGTCGAGGTCCGGATACTGCGCGCCGGGCAGATCGACCAGGCGATCGAGGTCGTCAACTCGGTCGGCGAGGAGATGGCCGCCGATCCGGCCTGGAAGGGCCAGCTGCTCGAGGCACCGCGGTTCCTGTACGTCGTCGAGCTGGGCCTCGATGGGGCCGTGCTCCGGCTTCGCGGTAAGGTCAAGCCGGGTCAGCAGTGGCTGGCCGCGAGCGACCTTCGTCGTCGGCTGGCGACCTCGCTCGCGGCGAAGGACATCGACACAGCTCGTTGGGATACGGCGGCAATGGCCGGCGCCGGGCTGGTCGCGACGGCAAATCCAACTAAGGAACCTGGGGGCAACGCGCCGTGAAGCTCGGCGAGAGCTGGCGGCAGAGGCATAGGAGACCGGAAATGCTCGTCACAACTCCAGGTCCAGGACTGGTGCTGGCATGAAGGAGCACCACCGCATCCACAACTTCTTCGCGATCCTCTTCGGTGTACTTGCCTGTCTCGTCTTCGTCGTCGCGAGCATGACTGCCTGGTTCCACCAGACGGTCCTCTCGACCGACAGGTTTGTCGGAGTGGTGACGAACGTCACGGCCGATCCGGTGGTCATCGACCGGATCAGCGTCCAGCTCGCCGACCAGGTGGTCGAGCGGCTGACCATCCAGCAGCGCCTCGAGAACCTGCTGCCCGACCGACTCGACCGCCTGGCGATCCCTCTCACCGAGGCGATCCAGGAGCGAATCGCGGAAGCCGCCGACAACCTGCTGACCAACGAGCAGCTTCAAGGCGGCCTGGATTCGACCTTGACCCTGCTCCACACGCGGCTGGTTGCACTCCTTCGGGGAGATGCCGAGAACGCTCAGATCGTTGACGGCACGTTGACGATCGACCTGCTCACGATCGTTCAGGGCCTCATCGTCCAGCTGCAGGCGGACGGTGTCCTGCCGTCCGACGTGGCACTCCCCGATTTCGGGTTGATCGACGATCGTGAAGCATTCATCGCCCGGCTCAGCACGGCCCTCGATGCAGAGCTGCCACCCGACTTTGGGCAGATCCGGATTGCCGACGCGACCGGACTGCAGCGCGCTTCCACGCTCGTACAGCAGGCCGACGTCGCGGTCGTGGGACTGGTCGTCGCCGCCCTGCTGCTCATCCTGCTTGCGGTCCTGTTCGCTCATCGAAAGGCGCGGGCGTTGTTCTTCGTCGGGCTCGGGATCGAGGTGCTGCTGCTCGTGGTGGCGCTGGGCATGATCGGTGCCCGAAGCTGGGCGGCGGATTCGCTCGCCAGTCCGGATGGTCGGCCCGTGGTCAGCGCATTCATAGACGAGCTGGCCGGCTCGCTCCTCCTGTGGCTGACCTGGACGGCGATCGCCGTTGGCGTCATCGCAGTCCTGGGCGCGATCCTCGGCCTGCTCTTCGTTGGGCGACGCACCGAGAGCCCGCCTCCAGCCACCGACTGACCCTTGGCAGGCCGTTCGCGGGTACCATCTGCGGTGCTTCGGAACGTCTGAAGAGGTGGGGGAAATGGTGACTATTCGACGGGTCAGCGCGACCCGATTGGACAAGGTCAGCCGTGCTGACCAACGGTCGAACGAGCCAGCCAACGAGAAGCGTCCGCCTGCCGACTCGAAGTCGCAGGCCAATCAGGAGCGACGCTAGCGGAGTAACCCGGGCTAGCTCTCGCCGCTCTTGGCGCTGTCGCTCGCCTTGCCACGGGCAAAGAACGGCAGCACGTACCAGAGCGTGCCGATCAGCAGCGCCATTGCGCCAGCTGCCAGCGCGGCGAACGGCTCGCCGAACAACACGTCGGCGACGAGAAACATCGAGCACGACATGCCGATCGCCAGGAATACGGTCCCGACGAGCGTGAGCTTGTTGTTGATGAGCAGCATGCGTTCCTTCTCGTCGACCCCGCGCCGGAGGTTGAGGCGGTGGTACGAGGCCGGGGCGATCAGGAAGGCGATTGCGATTGCGGCCGAGGCCATGCCAGCGAAATAGACCTGGCGGGCCAGCTCGCTGACGTTCTGGAAGCCCTGTTGGAAGGGGACGATCAGGAGAAATGCGAAGAGCACCTGGACGCCCGGCAGCGCCACGCGCAGTTCGTTGAGCAGCTCGATCAGCTCGCGATCGACGCGCTCCTTGCGATCTTCCTCGGCCATTCCGGCGATGCTAGCCCACCGGCCTCCGAAATATGATCTCGTGGATGCAGGCTCAGCCGGCCACCCCCTCGGTCAACCGCCTCGCCGTAGCCGCAACCAATCATTGCCTGACTGGCTGTGCCATCGGCGAGGTGCTCGGGCTGGCCATCGCGATCCAGCTCGGCTGGTCTACGGCCGCCTCGATCGTGCTCGCCGTCGTGCTGGCCTACATGTTTGGCTACGCGCTGACGCTCCGGCCACTGCTGCGCAGCGGCATGGCGCTCGGCAGTGCGCTGGGCATCGCATTCGCCGCAGACACGCTGTCGATCACGGTCATGGAAATCGTCGACAACGCCGTGATCCTGATCATCCCGGGTGCGATGGATGCCGGACTCACCAGCCTGCTGTTCTGGGGCAGCCTAGCCATCGCCCTGGCAATTGCCTGGGTGGCGGCATTTCCGGTCAACCGCTGGCTGATCGGGCGAGGACTCGGTCATGCCAAAGTGATGGAGCATCACGACCATGGCTGACCTGCGGATACCGCACGGTTAGCATCAGCATGTGACAGACCAGATCATCGTGACCCGCTCGAGCGCGAGCGACCTTCTGCGCTCGCTCGATCTTCTCGTCGACGGGCCGGCGCGTTGGGGCAGCCCAGTCAATAGCCGCAAGCCGGGAGTGTTCATCGTTGAGCTGCCGGGCGGCGCACCA
Organism: Candidatus Limnocylindrales bacterium; assembly: GCA_035629915.1. Classification (GTDB taxonomy): domain Bacteria; phylum Chloroflexota; class Limnocylindria; order Limnocylindrales; family CSP1-4; genus JALYGJ01. The sequence goes on from DASQLS010000117.1 coordinate 7,033, forward strand.
ACGGCGCCGATCGACGGTACCGCCGTCCGGCGCTGGATAGAGCGCGTGCCGGAGCTGATGCTCGACGGTGAGCGGCCGTCGCAGCAAGAGCTCCAGCGCTGGCTGGCGAATCTCTGGCTGCCGGACGAGCCGATCCTCTTCGTCGGCCGCTCCGCCAAGGGCATCGGCGCACGCGTTGCGTCGATGCAGGCCACCTCCCTGGGTGACTCGCAGCCGTACAGCGGCGGCCATTGGCTGAAGGCGCTCTCCGTAGCGACCGATCTGCGCGTCTGGTGGGCGGAGACGGACGCTCACGAGGAATACGAGGACGCAGTGCTGGACACCGTGGCGCGGCGCTCGGGCGGCCTGCCGTTCGCGAACCTGGCCCGATCTGGCGCAGACCCCAGGACACAGGGCCTTACCGGCAGCCTGAGGGCCGCCGACCCGGCCAAGAAGAACGTGGTCACCAAGGCGGCACGGCCGACGGCCGGACGTGCACCGGCTGCCACACGCGTGCCACGGCCGAAGACGCTCAGGGGCGCCGCCGCGCGGCCCGCGGCCGAGCCGACGTACGTTTCCGCCGAGGGCCTTGCCAAGCTCACTGCCGAGCTCGAGGAGCTGCGCGACAACGTTCGCCCGCAGGTGATCGCCCGCGTCAAGGCGGCGCGTGAGCTGGGCGACCTCAAGGAGAATGCCGATTACGAGTACGCACGCAAGGAGCAGTCCTTCGTAGAGGGACGCATCCTGTCGCTCGAGGCGATGATCAAGACAAGCGAGATCATCGACGAATCGGGTGGCGGCGGCAGTGCTCGTCTGGGCTCCACGGTTGTCGTCGATGTCGACGGCGACAAGGACACCTACCTGCTGGTCGGACCGGCAGAGGCGGACCCGGTTGCCGGACGGATATCCAACCAGTCGCCCGTCGGTCGAGCGCTGATCGGGACGCGCGCCGGCGACGAGGTGACCGTGCAGCTGCCCGCGCGGTCGGTCGTGTATCGGGTGCTCGAGGTCCGCTGAGCAGCGGCCGTCTGCGAAAGTCACCCTCTTTGGCGGAGGGGTTGCTTTTGCAATGCGGCAGCGATGTATCGCAACCGCAGGGCCGCTCCTCCGGCGCTGTACTGCTCTTCAGGGCTGGATGAATTCGGCCAGCCGAAGAGTGGTCGTCGACGAGGGGGGTTGTCAATGCACTTTCGGTTGATCATCAACCCCGAGAGCGACGCGGGCTTTGTCAACGACGTTGAGCGGACCGTCGCGACCCACCGTGAAATGCCATCGGACCTTGAGCAAGCACTCAGGCCCACGTACCCGAATGTGAAGGTTCGAGACGGCGTGACCGAGCAGGACGGCCGAAAGCGATGGTACGTCTACCGCGAAGGGCGCTGGACGGCCAGCTAGCGGGCGCGAACCTGGACGTCAGAACCTAGCCGGCGGCCGACCCGAGCACCGCGATAAAGGCAACCATCAGCGCCAGCGATCCCAACAGGATTGCACCCAGATAGACCCAGTGCAGTGGCTGGTTGACCTCGTTCATGTGCTCCTGGCGAACACGCTCCGCGGTCAGGTTCTCGTCCTTACCGCTCACTTCTCGTCCAGTCTCGCCTGCAGGGCGTCTACCTTGGCCTCAAGTCGGCGCAACGTCGCTTCAGTGTCGTAATCGGTGTCGGGCGACTCGTGACTGTGCTTGTGGACGAGGACCGTAGTGAGCACGACGAAGGTCAGCAGTTGCAGGAACTCCGACTGCCAGTTTTCAAATGTCGCCTCACCCCAATGCCAGATGTATCCGCTATCGCCGAATGCCTCTGGCGCTTCGCCGTGCGAGCGCTGTTCCGCGGCATATGAATTCCAGCCCATCCAAGTCTGGAGTACGAGCGACGAGAAAAACATCAGGGCGAGCGCGATGCTCAGCCCATAGTCGTGCCAGATGCGCCTCATCTGCATGGGCTCAGTACAGCGCGATGCCGAACGCTAACGCAGTCCGGCCCATCGGATCTTCATTGCAATCGTGTTGGTTCCGACTCGGACGCTTGCAGCGCGTCGCGCCATGTGTTCAGGAGGTGCCGGATTACGTCGGGCGACACTGCACGTTGCGCAGTTCGGTCACTGCTTCACCGTGGACCTCCCGAACGCCATCGACGAGCCCCAGGCCTCGGCGCTCATTGCTTGCACTCGGTCATCGCGCATCGTCACATTGAGCTCGTCCACGGGCG
>DASQLS010000118.1:0-3034 GCA_035629915.1 Candidatus Limnocylindrales bacterium
GGTCATGAACAACAGGCGCTTATAGAAAAGGATGATGAACGCGGCCACGGCGATCGTGACGCTCAGAACGACGATCAGGTCAGTCGGGGTGACGCCGAGGATGTTGCCGAACAACGCCGCTTCGAAGTTGCGCGTGAAGCTGCGCGTCTTGCTGATCAGCGCGACGCCGACGGCGAAGCTCGCCGTGGTCACGATGCCGATCGCGGCGTCGGCGCCGATCCGCCGGCCGCGGGCGGCGGCGTTGATCAACAGCGCCGAGGCGAATCCCCACAGGCCCGCGCCGACATAGAAGTTGATCGACGCGACGTAGGCGATCACGGCGCCGCCGAAGACCGAGTGCGACAGGCCATGGCCTATGTAGCTCATCCGGCGCAGGACGATGTAGACGCCGAGCATCCCGCACAACGCTCCGACCAGCACCGAGGCGGCCAGCCCCTGGCGGAAGAACTCGTAGCCGAATGGCTCGGTGATGAGGGTCACGGCTGGGGCGCTTCGGGCCGGTGAGTGTCGTCGGAGTCGTGGGTGTGCGTGTCGTGGACGTGGCTGTCGCCCTCGTGCTCGTGGTGGGCGTGCTCGAAGCCATCGTGGTGATGTCGGAGCGCGTCACGCAGTCGGTGCGGGGCCGCGTCGGCGACAAGCAGGACGCCCTCCTGGCGCACGACGCGCAGGTCCGCGCCGTATGTCCGCCCGAGCACGCCCGAAGTGAAGATCTGCTCGGGATCTCCCTCGGCGACGATCCCCCGGTTGACACACACGACCCACGGCAGGTGGGCGGCGACCGAGTTGAGCTCGTGAGTCGTCAGCACGATGGTGATCCCATCTGCGTTCAGGTCTGCGAGCAGGTGCAGGATGTCGTCGCGCGTCTTGATGTCGACGCCGCTGGTGGGCTCGTCGAGGAGCAGCAGATCCGGCCGGCCGACCATCGCCCGAGCGAGGAACACGCGCTGCTGCTGCCCGCCGGACAGCTCGCGGATGTGGCGCGATCCGAGGCCGGCAATTCCCAGCTGCTCGAGCAGCTCGTCGACGCGCTGCTTGTCGGCGCGGCTCGTCCACGGCCGCCAGGGATGGTTGCCCCAGCGGCCCATGAGCACGACCTCGTGAACCGTCGCCGGGAAGTTCCAGTCGACCGTCTCGAGCTGAGGCACCCAACCGACGTTGGGCGTCGTGCCAAAGCCGACCGGTCGACCACCGATCGTGACTCGGCCGCGCAGCTTGGGCACCGCCCCGACCATCGCCCGCAGCAGCGTTGTCTTGCCCGCGCCGGACGGTCCGACGATGCCGACGAACGCGCCCCGCTCGATGGTCAGGTCGATATCGGTGAGTACCGGCGCGCGGTCGTAACCGCACGTCACCTGCTCGAAAACGACGAGCGGGTCGGCGTCCGTCACCGGTCTCGCGACAGCCATGGTTGGTTGGCTACTCCCAGGTATCGGTCACAACGAACGAATCGAAGATGGTCGGGTCGCCGCCGAGCGCTCCAATCATGATCTGCATGTCCTTCTGGAGCATGCCCAGATAGGTGTGCTCGGCTGAGCGCTCGGCGCCCGGCGGCTCGTCGTCACGCAGCTCGTCGACGAAGTCGGCGCCCGACTCACGCGCGATCTGCTCCAGCACCGGGCTCGGAAAGACCTCCGATCCGAACACCGCCGGAACCTCCTCGGCCCTGATCTGGTCGATCAGCTCGGCGACCTCGCGTGGGCTCGGGTCACTGAAATCCGAGGCCTGTACGGCGCCGACCACGTCAAAGCCGTACTCGCGCGCCCAGTAGGCCCACGAGTCGTGATAGGTGAGCAGCTTGCGATTCTCGGCCGGGACCGTCGCCACGCCAGCACGGATCAAGGTGTCCAGCTCGTCGAGACGCGCCTTGAGCCGCTCGAAGTTGGCGTCGTAGTACGCCGCGTTGTCCGGATCCGCCTCGCTGAACCAGTCGCGCATCAGCTCGGCGTAGCTCAAGGCGTACGGCACATTCATCCACAGGTGCGGATTGGGGTCGCCTTCCGACTCGGGGAAGCTGAAGTCGAACAGCCATTCGTCGGGCGTGATGGTGTTGTCGCCGAGCATCATGATCGGCGTCCCCGGTTTCTTGGAAGCCTCGGCGAGGTCGAGCGTTGGCTGCTCCAGGTGGAGGCCGTTGACCACGATCAGGTCGGCCGCCTGGAGGTGCCGCGCATCGGACGGGCTGGGCTCGAACGTGTGCGAGTTCGTCGCGTCGGGGACGATGCCGTGGAGGCGGATCCGGTCGCCGCCGATGTTTCGTGCGAGAGAGCTGATCGGCGCGACGGTCGTTGCCACGTCGAGCTTGTCCGGCTCTCCGGTGAGCTCGTCGTACCAGCCCAGTGATGAGCCCATCGACCCCGCGCTCGGCGCTGGCGTCGCGCCGGTTCCTGAGGCGCAGGCAGCGACCAGCGTCACGAGACTGGCCGCCAGGATCAACCGAAGCTTGCCCAAATCAGCTCCTCTTCCTCCAGTGGTCATTTGTTATTGCAACAGATGGTAACAAGGACGTGTCGCATGTGGGTCGATATACTCTGCGTCCGATGGACCGATCCGGATCACTGGGCAAGTCATGGGGCTAGCGGCGTCGGCAAACGCAATCCGCGATGAGCTTCGTTCTCGCGGCCAGCGCTGGACCCCACAGCGACGATTGGTTCTCGAGGTCCTGGACGAGACGAAGGGCCACGTCACGGGCAGCGACATCGTCGAGCTGTGCCGTGAGCGCGACCCGGACACGACGCCATCGACCGTCTATCGGACGCTGGACGTGCTGGAAGAGCTCGGCTACGTCCGGCACAGCCACTCGGCTACCGGGCGCGAGGAGTTCCACGTCCTATCGGAGGAGCAACACGCCCACCTGCAGTGCACGTCGTGCGGCAGGACGCTGGAGATCGGCATGAGCGAAGCGGCGACCATCGCCGCGCCGATACGGAAGCGCTACGGCTTCGAGCCGGACATGGGCCACATGACCATCGTCGGTCGTTGCGCGGAGTGCTCGGCCAGGCTGTCCGGCTGACTCTCGGCGCCCGGACTCGCGGCT
>DASQLS010000119.1:0-3828 GCA_035629915.1 Candidatus Limnocylindrales bacterium
ATCTTCCTGCGCGGCATGGCCTTCGAGGGGCGCCACGGCGTGTCCGACGAGGAACGAGCCGATCCGCAGGTGATCGAGATGGACGTCGAGTACGCGCTCGACCTGCGCGAGGCCGGCACGCACGACGACCTGGCGTTGACCGTCAGCTACAGCGACGTGTTCGAGATCTGCCGAGCGCAGGTCGAGGAGCAGAGCTACCACCTGCTCGAGGCGATCGCCGAGGCCGTCGCGGCCGACATTCTGGCCACGTTCGATCGCATCGAGTCGGTCGTCGTCACGGTCAAGAAGCCGGGAGTTCCGATCGACGGCGTGCTCGAGCACGCCGGAGTCCGAATCGAGCGCAGCCGCTCCTAGTCGAGGCCGGCCGGGCGCGTTCCGAGCGTGACCTCGACTTCGATCGTCTCGCCGTCGCGCAGCACGCTCAGGGTGAGCATGTCGCCCGGGCCATAAAGGCTGAGCACGTCGTCCAGACCCTGCGAGGCATCGATTCGACGGCCGTCAATGGCAGTCACGATGTCGCCCGGCATGAGACCGGCGTCCTGAGCCGGGCTCCCCTCGACGATCGGCGGTGCACCGTTGGCGGTTTCGGGTGAGATCCACGCGCCGTAATCGATGGGCAAGTCGTTCTCGGTGGCCAGGTTGCGGTCCACGGCCACATAAACGATGCCGATCCATGGCCTGGTCAGCTCCTCGCCGGCGATCGCCTGGCGCATGATCGGCTTGGCGATGTTGATCGGAATGGCGAAGAAGATGCCCTGCGCGCCCTCGGCAAATGCAGTGCTGACGCCGATGACCGAGCCGGTCTCATCGACCAGCGGCCCGCCCGAGTTCCCCGGGTTGATTGCCGCGTCGGTCTGGATCAGGTTGCGCAGGCTGCGGCGCTCGTTGGTCACCGGATCGGTCACCGAAAGCTGGCGCCCCGTGGCCGAGATGACGCCCGATGTCACGCTATTGGTGAACGTCCCGAGGGGGCTGCCGATTGCGATCGCGGTCTGTCCGGGCTGGAGAGTCGAAGAGTCACCAATCGGCGCCGAAGGCAGATCGCTGCCCTCGATCTTGACGATAGCCAGGTCGGTCAGCGTGTCGACGCCGTAGACGCTGCCCTCGAGTCGCTGACCGTCGTTCATCTCGACCGTCACGACCGTCGCGTCCGCCACCACGTGGCGATTGGTGAGCACCCAGCCGTTGGAGTCATATATGAGGCCCGAGCCGACGCCGGTCTCGGGCAGTGAGAAGGGATCGGTCGCCTCGCCCTCACGAACCGTGATGGTGACCACCGCCGGGCTGACTGCCTCGGCGGCGCGAGTGACAGCGGAGGGATCGTCGTCAGTCGCCTGACCGGGGGTCGCCGAAGGCCCGAGCAAAGGCGACGGCGTTGCTGGTGCGTTCGCGGCCAGGTTGGCTCGATTGGTGGCCGACATCGCCATATATGTCAGACCCGAGCCGACCACGCTGGCGATCAGCGCGACCACGAACAGGACGGCCACCGAGCTGCCGCGTCGTTTAGGCGGCTGCTGCTGGCCGGGAAGTGGCTCGAACCAGTGCGGCGGCGTCTGCTGCGGCCAGCCCTGGCCGGACCACGAGGTACGCGGCTCTACCGGGGGCGTGTATGACGTCGTGCGGGTCTCATCGGTGCTGCCGGAAGGCGCGCTGTTGTACGGATCGGTCACGGTCTCACTTTCTGGGCAGCGTGAAGCGTGACAGACGCGGGTTCAAGCGCGGACAGGGGCCGGTGAAGAAACGGACACGTCACGCGGAAGCGCAACGGAAACCTGGGTTCCCTTCCCCGGAGTGCTGGTGATCGCAACGCGACCATTGTGCATCTCAACGATCGATCGCACGATCGACAGCCCAAGTCCTGAGCCGGCTGCCCGCGACTCGTTCGCCTCCGCGCCGCGGTAGAACCGCTCGAAGACGAATGGCAGCTCGGCGGCATTGATGCCCACGCCGGTATCGGCAACAAGCAGCTCGGCGCCCTTCTTGGTCGACGTCAGGGTGACGTCCACCTGTCCGCCAGACGGCGTGAATTTGATCGCGTTGCCGATCAGATTGCCGACCACCTGGCCAAGGCGCTGCGGGTCGTGGCGCTGGCGGATCGGCTTGTCGGGAACGTTCATGACCAGCTTCACCCCCTTGCGGTCGGCGCTTGGCTGGGCCTGCTGGATGGCGTTCTCGACCACGGCGCGCAGGTCGTCCGGTCGGAGGTCGAGAAGGACAAGGCCGGATTCGAGCTTGGAGAGCTCGAGCAGGTTGGTCGCCAACCAGTCGAGGCGCTCGATCTGCTGCCGGCTCTGGTCGAGGAACTCCGCCTCTGTCACCTCGTCCTCGACGGCGCCCTCGGCAAGCAGCTCATTGAAGGTGCGCAGCGCGGCAATGGGCGTGCGCAGCTCATGTGACACGTCAGCCAGGAAGTCGCGGCTCCGGTCACGGTCGCGCCGGATGAACTCGATCGATTCCTGGACGCGCTCTGCCATCGAGTTGAAGGCATTGGTCAGCTCGGCCATCTCGCGCGAGTTGCTGGGTGGCGTGACGCGCGTGTCGAGGTGGCCTTCCGAGAGCTCGCGTGCAGCCGATGTCAGGCGCCGAATCGGGTTCGACAGTCGTTCGGCGATGAAGATCGACACGATCACCGCGACGATGAGCGCGATGATCGCGGCCACGGCCATTACCCGGATGATCGACTCGATCGACTGGGCGCGGAAGGTGAACGGCTCGGACAGCTCAACGGTCACCACGCGCTCGGGCGCGCCGGCTCCGGCCTGGGTGTAGAACAGATCAGGCACCGGGGCGACGCTGAGCGTCTCTGAGATCGGCTCGCGTTGCTGGCCATCGAGGCCCCGCTCATCACCGAGCGGTACGTGAAGCTCGTAGACGATGTCGTCAGGCGTCTCGGGGCTGGACGCGATGGTGACCGTGACGTTCGCTTGGGCGACTTCCTGCGCCAGCTCCCTCACCACTCCGGAATCCGGCGTCCCAAGCGCCTCACTCACTCCATCGGCGACGGTGACCGGGTTGGTCGGCTGTAACAGGGGCCGTGGCGCGCCGCCATCGCCGGACTGGTAGGCCAGCAGTTCGCGTACGACGAACAGCCAGACTGTCCCGGTACGTCGCTTGAGGTCGTCCTGGGTCTGTTGTTCGAAATAGCCGTTCAGCAGGCCGGGCAACGTCGCGAAGACGAGAATCAGGGCGATCGTCACCACCGCCAGGAAGCCGACGACCAGACGAGCCCGGAGTCCGGTCAGGAAGCGCGGCATGAAGCGCGTCACTTAGAAAACCTCAGCGTTCGGCGAACGCGTAGCCCGCTCCACGGATGGTCAGGATGAACGCCGGGTCGGAGGGATCGTCCTCCAGCTTCTCGCGCAGGTGGCTGACGTGGACATTGATCGTCTTCTCGTCCTGGTCGAGCGCCTCGTAGTCGCGCACCAACTCGAGCAGCTCTCGCCGACTGAAAACGCGGCCGGGCTTGGACGCGAGATGGCGCAGGATCTCGAACTCCGTGGCGGTCAGGCTGACGCGCCGCGTTCCGCGCTGGACGCGGCGGCGTTCGAGGTCGATGAGCAAGTCGCGGTGACGGATCACGCGTCCGCCCGCCGCATCGGCAAGGTCGCCATAGGCGCGGCGAAGCAGGGACTTGATGCGGCTCATCAACTCGCGCAGCCCAAACGGCTTGGTCAGGTAGTCATCGGCGCCGAGCTCGAGGCCGATGACCTTGTCCATCTCCTCGTCGCGCGCCGTGAGGAACAGGACGGGCGCCTTGTTGCCGGCCCCGCGTACGCGGCGGAGCATTTCGAACCCATCCATGCCCGGGAGGCGGACGTCGAGGATGAT
>DASQLS010000120.1:0-8052 GCA_035629915.1 Candidatus Limnocylindrales bacterium
GCGCGCGTCGAGGCGCTGTTCGAGCGGGATGGGGATGCCGAGCCGCTCATCTGCGTCCGCGAGGTATCCGCCGAGGGCCGAAGCGCGGCTCGCATCGACGACGAGACCGTCACTGCCGGCCGGCTCGCGGCTGTGGTGGAGCCGCTGATCGAGATCCATGGCCAGCACGAGCAGCAGCGCCTCCTATCTGCCGCTTGGCAGCGCGACGTGCTCGACGCCTACGGCGGTCACCAGGAGCTGCGCCGGGCGGTGGCCACAGCCGTCGAGGCATTGCGTGCGAACGAGGCGGCATTGCGCGAGCTCTCGATCGAGCCTGACGAGCTCGCCCGACGACTCGAGCTTGCTGAACACGCTGCCGACGAGATCGAGGCTGCCGCGACGCGACCCGGCGAAGTGGAGGATCTGCGCGGTCGGCTGGGCGTGGCCGGCAACGCGCAGCGCGTCGCGTCGTTGCTCGAGGAAGCGCATGACCTGCTGGCCGGTGAGTCGAGTGGCGCGCGCGACCAGGTCGCGCGCGCAGCAACTGTCGTCGCGGAGCTGGCGCGGTTGGATCCATCGGCGCAGGCATTGGCCGATCGAGTCGCGGGCGTCGAGGCGGAGACTGACGACATCGCTCTCGAGCTTCGCCGGCGTGGCGAGTCGTTCGGCGAGACGACGCTGGATGCCGAAGCGATCGAGGCGCGCCTCGGCGTTCTCTATGGGCTGATGCGCAAGTACGGCGAGACGGAGGCGCAGGTCATCGAGCATGCCGAACAGGCGCGCGCCGAGGTTGATCGGCTACGTAGCGTCGATCGCGAGCGAGAGCGAAGAAGCCGGGAGGCCGACCAGCTGCTGAAGGAGGCATCGGCCGCGGCCGACGAGCTCCACGCCGCGCGGACGAGCGCTGCGAAGAAGCTGTCCGGCGCCGGCACCGACCTGCTCATCGAACTCGGTTTTCCATCGGCCGCCTTCGTGGTCGAGATGGAAGCTGCGCCGCTCGACCCGACGGGCACCGACGCTGTGTCCTTCCTGCTGGCGCCCAATCCGGGCGAGCCACCCCGTCCATTGGCACGCATCGCGTCTGGCGGCGAGATGTCGCGTGTCGCGCTGGCGCTCAAGACGGTCCTCGCCCGAGCAGATGCCACGCCGACACTGATCTTCGACGAGGTGGACGCGGGCATCGGTGGTCGCTCGGCCGATCCCGTAGGCCGGCTTCTGTGGCGCCTGGGTCGCGACCACCAGGTGATCTGCGTCACGCACCTGCCGCAGATCGCCGCATACGCCGATCAGCATCTGCGCATCGAGAAGCGCGAGCGAGACGGTCGCACCGTGACCGACATCGCGCGGCTCGACGACGGAGAGCGGCGCCACGAGCTGGCCCAGATGCTCGGTGGCGAGGCAGGTGGCTCGGCTCTCGCGACCGCGGACGAGCTTCTTGGACGCGCCGCGGCCGAGCGAAGCGCGGAACCTGCGCCGATCTCGTGACGGACGCGCCGGCGACGACCACGACCAGCCTCGACCAGGCGATCGAGGCATACGTGACGTACCTGCGCGTCGAGCGCGGCCTATCGACGGCCACGATGAGTGCCTATTCGACGGATCTGCGTGCCTTTGCTCGAGCCGCGCGTCCATCCGGCGACGCGTGGCGAACTGACGCGAGCGTCGCGACCGACCACCTGGCGTCGTTGACGCGGCCGCCGCGCGTGCTGCGTCCGGCGAGCCATCGGCGCAAGGCTGCCGCGATCCGAGCGTTCTATCGCTTCCTGTTCTCCGAGGGCATGATCGAGCGCGACATCGCCTCGCTGCTCGATCTCCCGCGCGCCGCGCGCACGCTGCCCGACACGCTCGACGTGGCGGAAGTCGAGGCTCTTCTTGAAGCGCCAGATGCGAGCAGTGCGCTCGGCACGCGCGACCGGGCGCTGCTCGAGCTGCTCTACGCCTGTGGCCTGCGCGTGAGCGAGGCGCTCAACCTCGACATGGAGGACGTGTCGCTGACCGAGGCGACCGTGCGCGTGATCGGCAAGGGAGATCGTGAGCGGCGGCTTCCGATCGGCGATGTCGCCCTCGAGGCAGTAGCCACGTACGTCGAGGATGCGCGGCCGCAACTGATGACCACCGCCGGCGTAGCCGGGGAGGCGAAGGCCACAGCAGCGAAGCCGGCCAAGCGGGGTGGCCCGCTGTTCGTGAGCCAGCGCGGGGCGAGGCTGAGCCGGATGGCCGCTTGGCGCCTGATTCGTCACGCCGCACTGGTCGGTGGCGTGAAGGGCCACGTGACGCCGCACACGCTGCGTCATAGTTTCGCCACGCACCTGCTGGAGGGCGGGGCCGACCTGCGCGTCGTGCAGGAATTGCTCGGACACGCGAGCATCACCACGACGCAGCTGTACACGCATCTGACCGGTGAACGGATACGTCAGGTCTACGCGCGGGCGCATCCCCGCGCATGAGTTAGGGAGAGGTAATGCGCTACGCGGATTCGCTTCTGACCGAGGGTGAGGTAGTCGTCCTGCGCTCGCGCCAGCACTGGCTGTCGATTCTGTCCAAGACGAGGCTCGGCTTCGCCCTGTGGGGCCTGGCGATCCTGCTGCTGATCGGCATCATCTGGTTCAATCTGAGGCCCGGGCCCGAGCGAGATTTGCCGACGTGGGTTGCGCTGGCGCTCATCGTGATCGGCCTTGTTCTGATCGTGTATCGGGTCTGGCAGTGGCTGTCGCAGGACTACCTGATCACGAATCGGAGGCTCGTCCGCGTGTCGGGCATCCTCAACAAGCGATCGAGCGACAGCTCACTCGAGAAGATCAACGATGCAGTCCTTATCCAGTCGGTGCTCGGCCGGATGCTGAATTTCGGTGATCTCGAGATCCTCACCGCGGCCGAGATGGCCAATGACCAGTACCACATGCTCAAGGACCCCAAGGGCTTCAAGAAGGTGATGCTCACCCAGAAGAACTCGCTCGAGCGTTCCTTCTCGGCCGGACCGCCGACTCCGCCGCTGCGCGCAGAACAACCGATGGTTCCCGTCGCCCAGCCAGCGCCGCCGGCAGCCGCGGCCGCGCCCGTCGCCGCCGCGCCGGTGGTGGCAGCTGCGCCGGAAGCGGCATCTGACCCGACGTTGGCCGCTCCGTCGCAGCCGACGGAGCCGGCTACGGCAGTTGATTCGGCGACAGACGAATCGCTCGAGGTCACTCAGACCTTGGCCCGACTGGCCGATCTGCGTGACAGTGGCGCCATCTCGGCAGAGGAATACGAGCAGAAGAAGGACGAGCTGCTCGGCCGCCTGTAGTGGTATTCGACGAACAGCTCCTCTCGGCTCTCGTCGCGGTCGGCATATTCCTGCTCATCGGATTCCCGATCCACGAGTTCAGCCACGCCTTCGCCGCCTACAAGCTCGGCGACTCGACTGCACGCTGGCAGGGCCGGCTGACGCTCAACCCGCTGTCGCACTTCGATCCACTCGGCGGCGGCCTGCTGGCACTCAGCGCGATCGCCGGTGGCTTCTTCATCGGCTGGGCAAAGCCGACGCCGGTCAATCCGTACAACCTGCAGTACGGCCGCCGGGGCGAGGCAATCGTCGCCCTGGCCGGGCCGCTGTCCAACCTGATCATGGCCGCCGTCGTGGCCATACCGCTGCGCCTGATCCTCGCCAATCCTGCGATGCGCCTGGAAGTGCAGACTAATGACGTTTTGTTCTTCATCTTTCTGGCCGCCGGCCAGTTCGTGACGATCAACGTGTTCCTGATGATCTTCAACCTGCTGCCGATCCCGCCGCTCGACGGCTGGCGAGTGCTGCTCGGCCTGCTCGATGCGCGAACGTCGTACACGCTGCGTCAGTACGAGCAGTACGGATTCATCCTGATCCTGATCATCTTTCTCGCCGGTGGCCAGATCATCGGAGGCTTTGCCGACACGGTGATTGATCTCTTGCTCGGCCTGTGAGCTGGTGGTCGGCCAAGGCCCGCCGCTTTGTGCGCTACCTCTGGGCGCGCGTGTCGCCGGCGGAACGCTCCGAGCTGGCGACCTGGATCACGCCTACCCAGCTGGATCTTTTCGACTCGATGCATCGCGCGGATCAGCGCCACGGGCTCGATGTCGTAGCGGCGCTTCGTCGCGAGGGACAGGACGATCCCGATCTGCTCCTTGCGGGCCTGCTCCACGACTGTGGCAAGGGCCGTGACCTGCATGTCTGGCACCGCGTCGCGTGGTCGCTTTCCGAGCGCTACGGCCCACGGGTTGAGCGTCTGGCCCTTCGATTCCCGGGCTTCAAACGAGCGTTCAAGACGATGGACGAGCATGCCGAGACGTCAGCGCTGCTCGCCCTCGGCGCCGGCGCGAGCCCACTGACCGCCGAGCTGATCCGCAACCAGGCCGAGCCGGTCGACGCCGAGCTCGGGCCGGCCCTGCTCCGCGCCGACCAGGCCAACTGACCGTGAGCGCCGTGGCGACGGGCAACGTCGAGATCCGCTTCGCCGACGCGCGGCGACCAGAGGACGCTACGCACGTCCGGCTCGACGTCTTCGACGGGCCGCTGGCGTTGTTGCTGTCGCTCATCGAGCAACGCCAGCTCGACGTGTTGACGGTCAAGCTGGGCGACCTTGCCGGCGCCTACCTCGACGCGCTGGCGCGCATCGAGCGCGGCCGACTGGCGCTGCTCAGCTCGTTCGTAACTGTCTGCTCGCAGCTCATCCTGATCAAGTCGCGCGCGCTTCTGCCGCGGCCGCCGGCGGTGACGGCGACCGATGGAGAGCTGGCCGCTGAAGTCGACCCAGAGGAGGAGCTCCGCCGGCGGCTGATCGAGTACCGCATGTACCGCGACGCGGGACGGCTGCTCGGGGAGCGCCTTACCGGCGCACCGTGGCTCTATCACCGTGAAGCGGGCACGGCCGCGGCGGCCGGACAAGCCGGCGCTCGACCCGACCCGGGCCCGCCACTACCGGCCCAGCTGCTCGCGGATGCGCTCGCAGCCTCCGTTCGCCTCGTTCCGCCGGCGCCGCCACCGCCTGAGGTGATGGCACGCACGATCACGCTCGAGGAGCGGGCGGCGGTTATCCGCTCTGCACTCCGTGCCGCGCCGCAGTTCGTGCTGCAGGAGCTCCTGCGCGACGTGACCGATCGGATCGTGGTCGCGATCACGTTCCTGGCCATGCTCGAGATGGCCAAGGGTCGCGAGCTGGTCGTCGAGCAGGCCGAGCCGTGGGGGCCGATCAACGTCCGGCCGATCCCGATTCGCCCCGAATCGACGAGCGACGATGTCTGACGCGCCCATGGACATCCTTGCCGAAGGACAGGTCGACGAGCCCGTCGCGACCGAGATCGACGTCCTTGCCGCCGCGCCGCCCGGCGAGCTGAGCGTCGCGCAGCTCGAGGCGCTGCTCTTCGTTGCCGAGCGGCCACTCACCAGGCGCGAGATCGCGACGCTCGCCGGCATCGATCGCGACGCCGTCGACGCGCTGCTGGGCGATCTCGAAGTGGCACTCAGCGATCGGGGCATCCGGCTCGTGTCGGCCGGCGACCAGGTCCAGCTGGTTACCGCGCCACAGGCTGGCGGCCTGATCGCCCGATACGTGGGCACCGACGGCGTCCGGCTGTCACCGGCCGCGCTCGAGACGCTTGCCATCGTCGCCTACCGCCAGCCGGTGACGCGCGGCGTGATCGAGCGCATCCGCGGTGTCGACTCTGACTACGTGCTGCGCAGCCTTCTCCATCGCCGGCTGGTCGCCGAACAGGGCCGCGCCGATACGCCCGGGCGACCGATCCTGTACGGCACGAGCTTCGATTTCCTGGAGCGCTTCGGTCTCACCTCGCTCGACGAGCTGCCCACGCTCGAGCCCGAGGCCGCGATGCGGCTCGATGAGTGACGCCGTCCGCATCCACAAGGCGCTGGCCGACGCCGGCGTCGCTTCGCGCCGCCGATCGGAGCAGCTCGTGATCGACGGTCGCGTTACGGTGAATGGGACGACCGCCGGCGTCGGCCAGCTCGTCGATCCGGCGCGCGACGTCATCCTGGTCAACGGTCGCCGGATCGAGGCAACCCAGCGTCGGCTGTACCTGGCACTGGCCAAACCGGCCGGCGTGACGAGCACCGTCAGCGACAGGCATGCCGGCACGACAGTGCTCGACCTCGTACCGCCGACGCTGCGTCACGGCGCCGCGCGCCTCTACCCGGTCGGCCGGCTGGACCGCGACTCGGAAGGCCTGCTGCTGCTGACCAACGACGGCGCCTGGGCCCAGCGCATGCTCCACCCGAGCCACGGCATCGAGCGCGAATACGCGGTCGCAGTGGATCAACCGCTTTCGGACCGCGAGAGACGCCAGCTCGAGCGCGGCATCGAGATGGAGGAGGGGACCGCGCGACTGGTCGGGCTTCGTCCGGCAACCGCGACGGAGATCCGTCGCCTGAGCGCGAAGGTCGGCGGCGGCTCGCATTCAGATGTCTGGTATCGGGTGACCCTGCGGCAGGGAATGAAGCGCCAGATCCGGCGCATGTTCAGCGCGCTCGGCATTCCCGTCCGCCGGCTGGTCCGAGTCCGTTTCGGGACGCTGATGCTGGGCGACATGGCAATCGGCGACGTTCGACCGGTGAGCGCCCGGGAGCGCGGCCAGCTCGAGCAGCTCGTTGGCGGTCCGGAGGTCGAGGAGCATCAGCCCGGCCTGATCGTGAGCATCGACGGACCCGGCGGCAGCGGTAAGAGCACCGTTGGCGCGCGTGCCGCGAGCGAGCTCGGCTACCGCTTCTGCGACACGGGCGTCCTGTATCGCGGCCTGACCTGGCTGGCGATGCATCGCGGCGCCGACCTGGACGACCCGCAGGCGCTCGTAGGCCTGGTCGGTCAGCTCGAGCTGGCGCCTGACGCGGATGGGCGCTACACGCGGCTGTTGATCGACGGTCGCGAGGTGACCGACGAGCTTCACACCGCCGAGGTCGACCGCGAGGTCAGCCGCGTCTCGCAACATGCACCGGTTCGGGCCGCGCTGCTGCCTGTCCAGCAGGCGCTCGCCTCGTTCGGACGGATCATCATGGCCGGCCGCGACATTGGCACGGTCGTGCTGCCCAACGCCAATCCGAAGCTGTACCTCGACGTCTCGATCGCCGAGCGCGCGCGGCGCCGGGCAGTGGAGCGAGGTGTGGCCGATGACGCGCGCGCCGTGGCCGAGATCGAGGAGGACCTGCGCCATCGCGACGACGTGGATTCGACGCGCGAGGCGAGTCCGCTGCGCATTCCCGACGGCGCGCTGAGGGTCAGGACCGATGGCCTGACTCTCGACGAGACCGTCGCCCAGGTTGTCGACATGATCCGCGAGGCGGAGCGACCAACGACGAATGGCGACTGAACAGCCCGCGCGACGTGGCGTGCCGCTGCTCACGACGCTCGCCGGGTACCTGGCGCGCTTCTGCCTGCGCATCCTGGCCAGCGTTCGCGTCGAAGGGCTCCGCGATCTGCCTCGTGACGGCGGCCTGATCGTCGTCGCCAATCACATTTCGAACGCCGACCCGCCATTCGTCGCCGGCTGGCTGACGCCCGCACTGGGCCGCCAGATGCACATCCTCGCCAAGGAGGCGCTGTTCATCGGGCCGCTGGCCTACCTGTTTCGTGCCCTTGGCGCATCGCCGGTCAGGGCCGGCGGCAGCGACATCGAGGCGTACCGGATGGCGCAGGGCATCCTCGAGCGCGGCGACGTGCTGTGCATTTTTCCCGAGGGCACGCGAAGTCCGAGCGGCGTGATGGGCGAGCCCAAGCCGGGCGTGGCGATGCTCGCGTTGCGCACCGGGGTGCAGATCCTGCCCGTTGGCGTGTCGAACACGGACACCTTTCTGGGTCGTGGCCGCACCCTGCCACGCCTGCGGACGCGGATCACGCTGAGAGTCGGGCGACCGTTCACTGTCGCGGCCGACCCTGCGCTTTCGCGCCGCGAGGCAACGCGCAACGCATCGGACGAGATCATGCGTCACATCGCCGAGCTCACCGACGAGCGTCATCGGGGCGAATACGGCGGCGGCTCGTCGATATAGTTCGCAGCCGATAGTTCGCCAACGCATCTGCGCCGCACGCCGAGGGAAGCACGTGGATCCGAACC
>DASQLS010000121.1:0-4056 GCA_035629915.1 Candidatus Limnocylindrales bacterium
GACCTCGCCGGCGCGCTGGGCGCCGAGCATCTGCACCACGTCTCGTCGGTCGCGGCCGCCGGCGAGTTCAAGGGCCTGTTTCGCGAGGACATGTTCGACGAGGGCCAGAAGCTGCCTTCGGACTACCACCGCACGAAGTTCGAGTCCGAGAAGCTCGTCCGCGCGCAGTCAGCCGTGCCGTGGCGGGTGTATCGCCCGGCGATCGTCGTCGGCCACTCGCAGACCGGCGAGATGGACAAGATCGACGGCCCGTACTACTTCTTCAAGGCGATCAAGAAGGCGCGCTTCGCCCTGCCCGAGTGGCTGCCGCTGATCGGCCCCGAGCTCGGCTACACGAACATCGTGCCCGTCGACTTCGTCGCAGCGGCGCTGGACCACATCGCCCATCAGCCCGGCCTCGACGGGCAGGCCTTTCACCTCACCAACCCGAAGGCGATGCGCGTCGGCGAGTCGCTCAACGAGTTCGCCAAGGCCGCGCACGCGCCGCAGCTCGCGATCCGCGTCGACAAGCGGCTCACCGATGCGCTGCCCAAGGGCACGATCTCCATGCTCATGAAGCTGCCCCAGGTGCGCGACATCCGCAACACGGTGCTCGCCGACTTCGGCATCCCGCCCGTGGTGCTCGAGCACATGGCGATCAGGCCGCAGTTCGACACGCGCGACACCGAGCGCGCGCTCGCCGGCTCGGGCATCGTGGTTCCCGAGCTGGCCACGTACGCCGACAGGCTGTGGGACTACTGGGAGCGCACGCTCGATCCGGACCTCCACAGGGACCGCTCGTTTCGCAGGGCGATCAACGGGCGCACGGTCATCATCACGGGCGCGTCGAGCGGGATCGGCCGCGCGACGGCGCTCAAGGTCGCCGAGGCCGGCGGGATCCCCCTGCTCGTCGCGCGCGGTGTCGAGAAGCTCGAGGCGCTGCGCGAGGAGATCGAGGCCAAGGGCGGCACGGCACACGTCTACAGCGCCGACCTGTCGGACATGGACGCGATCGACGCCGTCGTCGCACGGATCCTCGACGAGCACCCGGCGGTCGACTTCCTCGTCAACAACGCCGGCCGCTCGATCCGCCGCTCGGTCAAGCTCTCCGAGGATCGCTTCCACGACTTCGAGCGCACGATGCAGCTCAACTATTTCGGCGCGATCAAGATGATCATGGCCCTGCTGCCGCACATGCGCGAGCGCGGCTTCGGCCACATCGTCAACGTCAGCTCGATCGGCGTGCAGACCAATCCGCCGCGCTTCAGCGCCTACGTCGCCTCCAAGGCGGCGCTGGACTCGTGGACGCGCGTCGTCGCCTCGGAGGTGATCGGCGACGGGATCTCGTTCACGACGATCCACATGCAGCTCGTCCGCACGCCGATGATCGCGCCCACCAAGCTCTACGACCACTTCCCCACGATCTCGCCCGAGCAGGCGGGCGACCTCATCTGCGAGGCGATGCGCTCGCGCCCGAAGGAGATCAACACGAAGCTCGGCACCGCCGGCGAGGTCCTGCACGCGCTTGCGCCGAAGGTCATGGACCAGATCCTGCACGTCGCCTACAACGTGTTCCCCGACTCCGCTGCCTCGAAGGGCGAGAAGGCGCCCGCGGACGCCGAGCGCGCGAGCATGGAGCAGCTCGCGATGGCGAACATCATGAAGGGCGTGCACTGGTAGATCGTGCGTCCATGAGCTCGGTCACCAGTCAGATCTCGATGTCGCTCGACGGCTACGTCGCCGGGCCGAACCAGAGCCTCGAGAACCCGATCGGCGAGGGCGGCATGGGCCTGCACCAGTGGGCCTTCGCGACCGCGACCTGGCGCGAGCAGCATGGCGGCCGCGGCGGCGAGCGCAATGCCGACGCCGAGGTCGCCGCGGAGGTGACGCAGGGCATCGGCGCGTACATCATGGGCCGCAAGATGTTCGGCGGCGGCGAGGGACCGTGGGACGAGTCGTGGACCGGCTGGTGGGGCGACGACCCGCCCTACCACGCGCCGGTCTTCGTGCTCACGCACCACGCACGCGACCCGCTGGAGATGCAAGGCGGCACGACCTTCACGTTCGTCACCGACGGCATCGAAGCCGCGCTCGAGCAGGCGCGCGCGGCGGCGGGCGACGGCGACGTCTCGATTGCCGGAGGGGCGAGCGCCGTGCGCCAGTACCTCGCGGCCGGGCTGCTCGACGAGCTGCACCTGCACGTCGTGCCGATCACGCTCGGGGCCGGCGAGCGGCTGCTCGACGACGTCGGCGGGCTGACGCTCGAGCCGGTCAAGGTCGTGGCCTCGCCGGCGGTCACGCACCTGAAGTACCGCGTCCTGCGCTAGATCGCTGCGCTCTTGCGCGCGAGCGTTGGCCGTTGTGCTCGTCCCCGGCGAGATCCGCCACCGAACGCCGAATTCAGTCAGCGTGATGACCAAAGAGGGCGACCGGTAACCCCCACAAATATCTGGTCGCCCCAAATTTTCGGAATATGAAGAAGATTTGCTGATCTGGCCGTTATGGGTTACGTTGCCCCGAGTGCGCAGGCTGGCATTCTCGCTCGGGCGGGAGGCGGCAAGCGCCTCACTTCCAGGGGGTTGACGACATCGTCTCGACGTGCTGCTCTGTGAGCGCGACAACATGAGTAGTGTTGCGCTTTCCTCATGGTGGATGGTTGGCTGGGTGGTCGGTGCTGTTGTGGTCGCCCTCGTTGCCATCCTCCTGCTTGCCATCACCGCGCTTGCGCGGAAGACCAACGGGGTCGCCAAGAACCTCGTCACGGATCTCGACTCGATCGCACAGAAGACGCGCCCGCTGCAGGATGTCGCCGGCGCGAACCATGCTGTGCAGACGATCACCAAGTGCCTGCGCGCTGCACGCGGCGGCGACCCGGTGCAGGACCGCTACAGCACATCGCCGGGGTGGCGGGAATGAGCCCCGCGCTGGCAATCAGTTCGGCCGGATCGATCCTCGCCGTCATCGGGCTCGTCGTCGGGTTGGTGGTCCTGTTCGTCGTGATCTGGCTGCTCAACGACGTCCTGCGGCCGCTGCGCGCCATCTCGGCCGACATCGTGAACGCCGAGACAGCACCGATGCTGAAGAAGGGCATCCCCGGCGCCGACCAGCTCGGCCAGACCCGCCGGCTCGCCGAGTCGGTGCCGCCGCTGGCGCTCGCCTATCTCAACAAGCTCGCGCTGGGGCCGCGGGCGCCCGCTCCGGTTCCGGCAGCGCCACCGCCGCCCGCGCAGGCTCCGGCTCCGGCAGCCGCCGCTTCGGGGCCGTCCCAGCAGCACCTGGATGCGCCCTCGACCATGCCCGCATGGAAGTTGTTCAACCAATGAGCACCATTACGACGGTCATCGCGCTGTCTGACAATCAGTCGGCGTGGGCGGGAACGCTGGTGGTCGGTTTCGTCGTCCTGCTTGTCGTCATCGCGCTGCTGGAAGGTCTGCGGCGCGCTGTCGTCACGCTGAACGACAACATCTGGTCGACGTGGGTCAACGGCAAGGCCGTCGTGAAGAACACCGCGATGACCTACCTGCTGAAGAACACGCGCCAATCAAGCGACGAGCTCGTCAACGAGCTTGCCAACCACGGGTAGTGAGGGGAGGAACTGATGGACAACTTGCTGATCATCCTGACGCTTGTCGAGGTCCTGCTGCTGGTCCTCGTGCTCGCCGGCTACCTGCTGGCGATCACCGGAACGCTGAACAAGATCGCATCGACGGCGGCCCTGATCCGGGTCGGCGTACACGCGATCGACGACCAGACCCGGCCGATCGAGTCTGAGGTGCGGGGCATCAACGGCGCGCTGCAGAAGGTCGCCGCCGCGCTCACCAACGCCACGCGCTGACGGAAGCTCACCCCCAAACGCCCTTCGGCGAGGACAGTGCGCACAAACTGTCCTCGCCCCGGGTGATCGCCTGACCAGGGGTCGGGGGCTCGAGTCACCGGCCGACCGTCGAGCGCCGGCGGCGTGCCTGACTAGGCCATGATGAACGGCTTGACGGCGGCCAGCACCGAGTCCATCTCGCTGGCCTTGTCGAACGCTGACGGCGCCGGCGGCTTGTTGCGCACGAGGCGGATCATCGCCGC
>DASQLS010000122.1:0-9995 GCA_035629915.1 Candidatus Limnocylindrales bacterium
GCCAACGCGGATCTCGGATAGCGAGCGACGGAACTCGTCGGCCAACGGGCCCTTCGTCCGCTCGACGACTTTGGCCAGCGCGCCGTCGAACGACAGGCCGGCACGGACCGACACGGTCAGCAGGTCGAGCGTGTCGGGCAACGCGAGCAGAACCTGCTTCTGACGCTTCTTGATGCGCCGGCTGAGCCAGATCTCTGGCGCCATGAAGCCCATGCCGGCGAGCGCGACGGCGGCCAGCAGGCCGAATGGCACGTTGCCGGCGACGATGGCCAGCACGAGGAAGCCGATGCCGGCCACGAGGACGGCCACGACGAGTTTGAGGCCGAGGAAGTCAATCGTGCGCAACGCGCCCGGGTTGCCGGCCATCGCCAGACGCTTCTCGGTCCTGCTCACCTTTGACGGGCTGGCAAAGCGCTGGGCGACGCCGGAGAGGCGTGAAGCCAGCGGGCGAAGGGTGCGCTCAAAGAGTGGCTGCTGGAGCTCGAGCTCCTCGAGCGTCCGCGCCTGCATCGAGCCAAGCTGGCTGAGCCTCGCCTGGACCGGATCCATTGGGCGCGCACCAGCTATGGCGAAGAAGACGAGCAGCACGCCAAGGCCTGCGACCGTTGCCATCAACAGCGGAAAGAGCATCTCTCTAGACCTCGATGTCGACGATGCGCCGGATGAAGAAGAAGCCGATGGCCATCATGATTGCGCCGGCGCCGAGGATGAAGAAGCCGGCCGGAAGGCCGAGCAGCTCGGGTGGCTTCTGGAGCATCGGTGCCATGAACGTGGGGGCGATGACCGACAGCAGCACGACCAGTGCCACGGGCAGCAGGCCGACCACGTAACCGCTCATGCGCTGCTGCGCGGTGAGCGTCTTGATCTCACCCTTGATGCGAACTCGCTCACGGATGGTGAAGGCGATCGAGTCGAGGATCTCGGCCAGGTTGCCACCGACCGAGTGGTGGATGGCGATGGCCGTGGTCATCAGGTCGAGGTCGTCGGATCGGACGCGGCGCGACAGGTTGGCCAGCGCGTCATCGAGCGGCAGGCCCAGGTTGACCTCGCGGATGACGCGGGCGAATTCGGTCGAGACAGGCGGCCGCGTCTCGCGGACGATCATCTCCACCGCCTGCAGGAATGACGATCCGGCGCGCAGCGCATTGGCGAGCAGCATGATCGTGTCGGCCAGGTTGCTGTTGAACGCCTTGAGTCGGCCCGACTTGCGCCGATTGAGCCAGAAGCGCGGCAGCCAGAAGCCGAGCACGAAGCCGCCGATCCAGGCGATCGGGCTGCCCAGGAAGCCGATTATCGGGCTGAGCACGATCATGCCCAGCGGGATGCCGAGCATGGCCGCCAGGCGGATGGCGATGAACTCACTCGGCTTGAGGGCCAGATCCGCCCTGGCGAGCTCGCGCGCCAGGTTGGATCCCCAGTCGCGCTTCTCGACTACCCGGTTGAAGTTGGTCATCGCCGACGACGCAGAAATGCGCTCGCCGAGAGCCTTCCTCTCCTGCGGCGTCAGATCGGTCGGTTCGGCCGCGGCGTAGCGCTCGAGGCGTGCGTTGACGTCCGATCCGCCGGCAAGGCTGATGAACACGAGCATCACGCCGACGGCCGCCACGGCCGCGACGAGGATCGTCACCGGCTCCATCAGAATGCCGCCCCAAAGATGCGCGGCGGCAGATGAATGCCGTGCGCTTCGAACTTCTCGGCGAAGCGCGGGCGCACGCCCGTCGGGCGCAGCTTGCCCTGGACCTTGCCTTCGACCAAGCCGGTCTGCTCGAACATGAACACGTCCTGCAGAACGATCACGTCGCCTTCCATGCCTTGAACCTCGGTGATGTTGGTGATCTTGCGTGTGCCGTCCTTGAGTCGGTCCTGGTGGACGATCAAGTCGACCGCCGAGGCGATCTGCTCACGCACCGCCCGCAACGGCAGGTCGACGCCCGAGAAGAGAACCATCGTCTCGAGTCGGGCGAGCATGTCGCGCGGCGTGTTGGCGTGGCCGGTCGACATTGAGCCGTCGTGGCCCGTGTTCATTGCCTGGAGCATGTCGAGCGCCTCGGCACCGCGGCACTCGCCGACGATGATGCGATCGGGCCGCATGCGGAGGGAGTTGCGCACCAGCTCACGGATCGGGACGGCGCCCTTGCCCTCGATGTTGGCCGGACGTGACTCGAGCGTGACCACGTGCTCCTGTCGAAGTTGCAGCTCGGCCGCGTCCTCGACGGTGACGATGCGCTCATCGTTCGGGATGAACGACGAAAGCACGTTGAGCATCGTCGTCTTGCCTGAGCCCGTGCCGCCCGATACGAAGACGTTGAGCCGCGCCTCGACGCATGCGCGCAGGAAGTCGAACATCTCCGGCGTCGAGGTTCCGAAGCGGATCAGGTCGTCGGTCGTCAGCGGCGTGGCCGCGAACTTTCTAATGGTCAGCACCGGGCCAACCAGGCTGATCGGCGGAATGATGACGTTTACGCGCGAGCCGTCGACGAGTCGCGCGTCGACCATCGGGCTGGACTCGTCGACGCGCCGGCCGATGGGCGAGATGATGCGGTCGATGATGCGCATCACGTGCTCGTCGTTCTGGAACGTGACGTTGGTCAGCTCGATCTTGCCGGAGCGCTCGATGTAGACCTGGCGCGGGCCGTTGACCATTACCTCGGTGACACCGTCGTCACGCAGGAGTGGCTCGAGCGGGCCGAGGCCGACGATCTCGTCGGTGATCTGCTCAAGCATCCGTGTGCGCTCGGCGCGTGTGAGCGCCAGGCCCTCGCCGTCGAGGGCGCGCCCGAATGCCTCTTCGATCTCGCGCCGCACCTCGACCTGGTTGGCCAGATCGAGCTTAGGATCGAGGTCTGAGATCACGCGCTGCTGGATGCGGAACTTGGCGTCGCGGAACGACTCGCGCAGCGGGACCTGGGCAAGCATTCGGCCACTTGTCGAGCCGTTGCCGTTCGAGCCCGACTGAGTCGGCGGGGCAATGGGCGCAGGTACCTGGCCCGAGCCCTGCGACGGCGGCTCACCGCGGTTTGGGGGGCCGGCGGGCGCGGGGAGTGCAGGCGCACCGGGGGCCATGTCGGCCGCCGGGCGGGCGCTCTCGATTCGTTTCAGCAGTGACATCAGGCCTTGACTCCCCTACTCAGTGCGCGCGCCATTGGAAAATGCCCTTCTTGGCCGGCGGTCGCATGGGTGGCGCCTCGGGCGCCTCCGCCAGCTCGGTCCCAAGGACCTGCTTGGCCATCCGCACGACGTCCTCGGCCACTTTCGACTGGCGTGACGCGACCACGAACGGAACTCCTCGGTTGAGGGCGAAGACGACCGTCCGGCCGTCGGAGACAACGGTGTGACTGATCTTGCGGCCGATCGAGCTCTCGACGTCCTGGAAGCGGATGCCATAGGCCGAATCGGCGCGGTTGAGCACCAGTTGGACCTTCGACTCGCTGAAGCCGAGCTGTTCGACCAGCGCCAGGAACTGGCGGATGTTCTTGATGTTGGTGATCTCGAGCGTGAGCACCGTGAGCACGATGTCCGACTGATCTAGAAAGGCGAGCGTTGCGTCGAGCAGAGCCGCCGTGGAATCGATGACCACCAGGTCGTGCGTCTGGCGCAGGGCGCCAACGATGCGGCCCAGGTGATCGGCAGTCACCAGCTCGGCCTGCTCGGGGCTGGGTGGCGCCATCAGTACACGGATGCCCGAGCTGTGGTCGACGAGCGTGCTGTCGAGCGTCTCGAGATCGCCGCCGTTCATCTCGCGGACGACGTCGGCGATGGACTGATTCTTGGGATTGAGGTTCAGCAGCACGCCGACGTCGCCGAACTGGAGGCCGCCGTCGATCAGCGCGACGCGCTGGCCGAGCTCGGCCGCGGCGGCGACAGCAAAGTTGACCGCCAGCGTCGTGCGACCGACGCCGCCCTTGGGCGCGAAGAAGGTGACCACCCGACCCGGGCCACGCGAAGTGGCCGGCACGTTGGTCGTGCCCTCGACGGGCGCCGGCAGGCTGCCCGCGAAGCGGTCGAGCTTGAGCCGCTCACGCTGGTGGACCTGGCGTATCGAGGCGGCCAGCTCGTCCGAGCTGAACGGCTTGACCAGGAACTCGCGCGCGCCGGCGAGCATCGCCCGGCGCAGGTAGTCGGGCTCACCCTGGACGCTCATCATGATGATCGAGGCACTCGGCGCGCGGAGCGCCAGCTGCTCGGCCGTGGCGATGCCGTCCATGCCCGGCATGTTTATGTCGAGCAGCACGACGTCGAGCTGCTTCTCATTCGCCAGGCGCAGGACTTCCTCGCCTGAGCCGAGGCTGCCGACAACCTCGATATCCGACTCGAAGCCGAGCAGCTTGGCGAGGTGGTCGCGTGTCTCGGCGATGTCATCGACGATTACGACCTTGATCTGCTCGGTCACGTGGCCGTTACCCTCTGTAGCCAACTTCCGACCGTCCGTTCTTTGTGTCAGCGAGCCGTGATCGGCGCCGGCGGCAGGACGCCGTAGGTGTCGACCAATTGCTGGAGCGTGATGCCCGAGGTGGACACTTCACCGGCGCTGTAGTCGGCCGGCGAGCGAAGCGCTAGCGACACGTGGCCGTCGAGCTGGGCGAAGCGGATGACCTCGGACTGCTGCGGAGTGACTGCCAGGACCGCTACGACGTCCGGCTGGACCTCGCTCGGGTCGGCCGCCGGATCGCTGCCATCTGTCGCCTGAGGAGGCAGCGCGGCAAGGACCTGGACCTTCTGGACGACGACCTTGACCGTCGTGTTGTTCATGAATTCATCGATCGTGTAGTACGGAGCCGCGACCGAGCCGTCAGGGTTGACCTGCAAGCCGGCCGGGTTCTCGAGGACGACGGGATTCAGAGCGTCCACGTCGCGGATCGAGAGCAGCACGTCGACCCAGTCACCCGGCTGGAGCAGGGCACCGACGGAGTCGACGCGATCGAGCGGGATCGCCACGGCGCGCAGGCCCGAGGGGAGCGACGCGGCGACCTGGGGCAGGTCGGTGTTGGTCTGGAAGTCGGCCGGCGTGAACGCCTGGCCCTGGACGACGGCGCGGCGGACGACCATCCCGACGAGATCCTCGGTGTGGGCGTAGGTGTCCTCGGCGTCGGTCATTGGACGGGTGACGGTCGACAGCTGGTCGGCCGCGACCGTGGCGCCGAGCGGCAGATCAACGGCGGCGACGACTACGTCGACATCGGGCACAGTCGGCGCCTGCTGCTGGCCGAGTCCTCCGAACGCCAAAACGGCGACGAAAGAGGCCGCAGCGAGGATTACTCCCGCGATGAGCATCAGGCGATTAGGGCGCTTCATTGGTTGGCTTGACTCCAGGGCAGATGTGACAGGTGTCAACGACTGTAGGGAGGGTCCAGAGGGGTCGCGATCCTACGAATGGGCTAGGACTCGCCCTGCCACTTGGCGGTTGTCAGTGCCGTTTTCGGGGAAACAAAAAGGGAGCGCTACCTGGTCCGGAGGAGTCGGACCGGGGAGCGCTCCCGTTAACAGCGAAGCCGATCAGAGTGCGTTGCCGAGATCTGAGAGAACGTCATTGATCTGACCGCCCATGAAGGTGACCGCGACGATTGCCGCGACGCCCACGAGAGCGAGGATAAGTGCGTACTCGGCCAACCCCTGTCCGGCCTGACTGCGTCTCAGTAGCAGCCGAACTGCGCTGACTTTCACGTTGTGCTCCATCTATGGGGCTGCGTGGCGCCGGGACCCGACGCGAGGCGAATTTCGCCCAGATGAGAGCGGTGCCGATATAGGAAAGCGGTACGGGCTCGGACCGCCGGGCGTCGGACAAAGTGCAGCGAGCCGCACCGGACCGCCCGCATCGTCCTGGAGTACTGGTGGGCCAGCTTGCCGTTTAGTGGTCCTACGCCGCGTCGCGACTGCTGCGCCGGACGTCGGCTGGCCGGCTAGCCGTTGATCTGGTCGGCGATGATCGACAGCACGTCGTTGATCTGGGTGCCGAAGAAGGTCAACGCGACGAGCGCGACGATGACGATCAGGGCGACGATGAGCGCGTACTCGGCCAGGCTCTGTCCGTGTTGACGGTCGCGCGCAGATCTCATCGCCTCGATCGTATCAGCGGCTCACGGCTGCCGAGCGCTGCGCAGATGGCATGACCAAGCCCGCCGCCAACGACCGCGTATCGGCCGTTGCGTTCGGCGGGCAAATGAAAAGGCGCCGGCCTTTCGGCCGGCGCCTTTATCGCTCCTGGAAGGAGACGTCAGATCTTGGTGCCGACGTCCGACAGGATGGCGTTGATCTGACCACCGAGGAACGTGACCGCCACGATCGCCAGGACGGCGATCAGGGCCAGGATCAGCGCGTACTCGGCCAGGCCCTGACCTCGCTCGTCGCGGGTAATCAGGCTGTTCAGGTACTGGAGCATTTACTACACCCTCCGAATTGATTAGTCCATTGATTGAAGAGGACGGCGGAAAACTAGCCGTCACGAGAGAGGGTGCGTAATGGGACAAGAGTCCGTCCCTGGTACGACAGGGGTCCTGCCCATCAAAGGGCAGTTACAAGTTCGGACCTACTGGCTGTTGCCGACCTGGGCTTCGAGCAGCCAGCGGTCCTCGGACAGCTTGACGGCGATGCCCGCCGCGGTGGCACGCTGCTCGATCTCCGTCCACGTCGCCACGGACAGGCCGGCGGCGCGCTCGGCGTCCTCGCGCTCCTGCTCGCGGATCATCGAGGCGAGCGCCTGCGGCAGCTCCTTGTCGCGCCGCGCGGCAGCCACGGCCGCCGACGCTTTCTGTTGCTCGAGCTGCGCGGCTGTCACCGGACGGCCGCGGACGACGATGCTCAGGCCGCTCTCGGACCAATCGAGGCGAACCAGAATCTCGGGCGGCCGCGCGGATGCGAACTCGATCATCGCGTCGTCGACGATCCGGAAGACGGCGCTCTCGAGCTCCGTCGCCAGGCGCCTATCCGAACCGGCCGACTCGAAGCGGACCGCCACTCCCTGGCGCCTGGTTCGCTCGGCGGCAGACCGGCGCAGGGTCGGCACCAGGCCGAGGTCGTCGAGAACCATGGGTCGGACGTCGAAGATGAAGTCCTTGGTTGCCCTGAGCGCCTCCTCGACCATCGTCACGAGGGCGTTGAGCTCAACCTGCGCCCCCTTCGGATCGCGCTCGAACAGGCGCTCGACGATCTGCGCCTGGAGGGCGATGTTGGCGATGCTCTGAGCCGGTCCATCGTGCATCTGGCGCGCGATCTCGCGGCGCATCTCCTCCTGCGCGGCGAGTACCTCGTGCGAGGCGGGTCGGCGATTTGCGACTGCTGGCGGGCCACCGTTCGCACCGGGCGCAAGGTTGGTCGACGGCGCGCTCGGTTGGCTTTGGGTGGGGGCGCGGTCCGACGGCTCGGCCCGCGCCTCGCCCTCGAAGCCGCGCAGTACCGGCAACGATTGTGCGAGGCGGTTGTGGTAGCGCTGCAAGGCGCGCTGCTTGCCCTCCAGGACCTCGACCTGCGACTGCATGAGCGTCGCCCGCCTGGTCTGGCTCAGCAGCACGCCACGAGCCTCTGACACGGCCTCTACCGGCGCCTGCTGGTCAGATTCGAGCGTCTGCACGCGTTCCTCTGCCTGCACGCGGCGTGCCTCGTGCCGCTCCGCCTCAGACTTGGTCTGACGCAGGAGCAGCTCGATCTCGGTCAGCTCGCGGTCGAGCGTCGCCTGGTCGCTTTCCAGCTCCTGGGTGAGTTGGGTAATGGTCGGGTTCATGGAATAGATCAGTCCTCGGGAATCCGGATCCAGCCTTGCTTCATGGCGTAAACGACGGCCTGCGTACGGTCGTTGACCGACAGCTTGCGCAGGATGGAGCTCATGTGGTTCTTGACCGTCTGCTCGCTGATCGTCAGCGCGTAGGCGACCTGCTTATTGGTCATGCCCTTGGCGATGTTGTCGAGAATCTCGACCTCGCGAGGTGACAGCGGCGCGAATATCGGCGCTGCCTCCTGGCCGTAGACGGCCAGCTCACGGAACTCCTTGAGCACGCGGCTGGCGACCGATGGACGGGAAAAGACCTTGTCGTTGATCAGGTACTCGCCGGCGCGTACGCGGCGGATGATCGTGACCAGGTCTTCGGGGCTGATGTCCTTGAGGATGAATGCGGCGGCGCCGGCCTTGATTGCCTCGAAGAGCTGGTCCTCGTCCTCGGCCACGGCGAGGGCGATGATGCCCACGCTGGGCACCTCGCGCTTGATGCGCTGGGTGGTCTCGATGCCGCCCGGTGCGGGCAGCGAAAGATCGAGCAGGACGATGTCCGGGCTCATCTCGACCGACATGGAGAACGCGTCGCGGCCGTCCTCGGCCTCGCCGACGATGTCGAAATCGGGCTCCTTGTCGAGGATCTGGCGCATCCCGACGCGGAACAGCGCATGGTCGTCGACGAGCAGGATCTTTGTCCGTTGCTCCGGGTTCCGCCGGTCCGGACCACCGCGCCGGCGATCCGGTCCCGAGTAATCAGCTTCCATCATGGTCAACTCCTCTCCCCTCCAGTAGTGACGATAGTGAGCCGCACGACCGTGCCGGCGGGATCTGTCTGAATGGCCAGGTCTGATCCGAGCAGATCGGCTCGCTCACGCATGAAGCGAAGCCCGAAATGCCGCTTGTTGGGATGGGCAGCGACGGCCTGATAGTCGAAGCCGCGGCCGTCGTCGCCAACTTCGAGGATCCATTGGTGCTCTCCGTCGGGGCTGACACGCGTCCGCGTGGCGAGCCACGCCTTGGTCGCTGACGAGTGCTTGGCGATATTTCGCATCGCTTCCTGGGCGACGCGCAGGACGACAGCTCGGGCCGCCGGGCGGAGCTCACCGCCGGAGGCTTCGATGCGCAGCTCGATGGGCACGCCCGACTGTTGCGTGAGTGCCTCGGCACTGTCGCGCAGCGCTTCCTCGAGCCCCGCCGCCTCGTTCAGCGAGGGGCGAAGTTGATTGATGTAGCCGCGCAGCGTGTCCAGCTCGCGCTCGAGCATCGCCCGCAACGAGGCCAGCTCTTCGCGCGCTGCGGCCGGGTCGTCGCGAACCGCGCGATCGAGGATCTCGATCTGGAAGATGGCGTTGGCGAGTGCCTGGGCCGGGCCGTCATGGAGCTCCTCGGCCAGACGCGAGCGCTCTTGCTCGTGCGCTGCAAGCAGCGCCATCGCCATCTGTCCATCCGGCTCGGCGTCGTCGAGTTGCACCGCCTGCAGGCGGCTGGCCAGGGTGCCACTCTCCATCGATGGCCGAGTATATGTGCTGGGATCACCCGAACCGGTGTTGACTGGACGCACCACCTGGTCTTCCTCGGGTTTCATCGGACACACTCCGGCGCGATCTTGAAGACAGTCGCCGATTGGGCGTCCGCGGTACTGAGCGGCATTTCCGTGAAGCAGGTCGCGGCGTCGAGTTCGCGCAGCGCGGCCGGATAGCGGCCGCGTGATTCGAGCACAACAACAGCCGGCGCGTCGAACGCCGCCGCCAACTGCAGGACTGATTGCGGCGGCTCGTCGGGCAGGGCAATCGCCGATCGGCCGGTCGCGTCCGAAAGCCAGATCGGCCGGTCGCTGATGAGCGGGCCGGAATCTTCCACGCCTAGCTGCGCCAGCGCGGCGGGCAGCGCGTCGGCGACCTGGACGATGGCTCGTCGCTCGGTCTCGGCCTGACGTGAGGCGCCGAGGAGGGCCAGCCCGGTCAGGGGCAGCGTCAAGGCAATGATCGCGAGGGGGGCCAGCCAGGAGTTGGTGCGCGGCCAGTTTCGCCAGCGCACGACGGCGGCCACGAATGCGTCGACGCCGAGCAGTCCGGCAACGGCCAAGCCGACGAGCAGCGGGCCCGCTGCGTGTTCGAAGGTGCCCCACAGCGTCGCGACGGGGAAGAGCAGGGTCGTCGCGCCAAACGTGATCGCGCCCGACAACAGCAGTGCGCCGAGCGCTCCACGCGAGGCGGGACGCAGCGGACTGTCACGCCGGAACGCGGCGATCACGATGGTGATCAGGCCGAACAGCGCAACTGCGCCCGCCGGG
>DASQLS010000123.1:0-2927 GCA_035629915.1 Candidatus Limnocylindrales bacterium
CGGCGCGTGACCGTCCTGCTCGTCGGCGTGGACAACACCCACGCCGCCGAGCGCGGCCTGACCGACACACTCATCGTCGCCTCGTTCGACCCCGTCAACCACTCGCTGTCGATGATCAGCATGCCGCGCGACACGGCCCGCCTGCCGTTCTACAGCGGTGGCGAGTTCCGGCCGCGCATCAACAACCTGCTGCAGACCGCCGCCCGCAACCCGGAGCAATATCCGGACGGCGCGATGGAGACGCTCGTCAATGAGATGTCGTACATCGTGGGCGTGCCGATCGACTACTACGCGCAGATCGACATCGCCGGCTTCACCGCGCTGGTCGACATGGTCGGCGGGGTCGATGTCACGCTCGACGCGCCGATCGTCGATGCCACGTACCAGTTCAGCCCGACCGAGACCGGCTTCTTCCTGCCGGCCGGCACGCATCACCTCGACGGCAAGCTAGCGACCGCGTACGCGCGCTCGCGGCATGGGCCGGGCAACAGTGACTACGAGCGGGCGCGGCGCCAGCAGCAGATCTTGCTCGCGCTGCGCACCAAGCTCAACGATCCACGGCTGATGACCAACCTGCCCGGCGTGCTGTACGTGCTCTCCAACATCGTTCGGACCGACGCGCCGCTCGATCGACTGCCGGACATCGTCTCGATCGCTCTTGCCAGCGCGACCGCCGAACCGACCCGGGTCGTCCTGTCGCCGCCGCGCTACGCCGAGCGTGCATTCAACGCCGGTGGCGAGGCGACATCGATGACCCAGCTCCGAATGGACGCTGTCGCCGAGCTGTCCATCCAGCTGTTCGGCAACGACTCCAGGTACGCGACGGAACCGTCCAACTGACGGTTTGAGAGAGTTTGGTGGTGCGCGGTAGACTGCGCCGGTCACGCGGGCTCGAAGAGGGGGCCTCGCAGGGGGAGACCAATGAGCCTACTAACTGAGCGTCGCGCGGTGGGTCGCGTCGTCGCGGCAATGACCCTGGCGGTCATCGTCGCGCTGTCCGGCGTTGCCGCCAATCCGACAGCGAACGCGCTGCAGCTCTCGCCCGCTCGATCCGATCGCACTTCACTGCTCGAGATGGGCATGGGCCTGGCGTCACTCTTGCCGCGTTCCTTCTGGGAGGCTGTTGGTCAGCCGCAGACGATCACGGCCGGCTCGGACAATGTCCTGAACCTGTTGCTACTCGGCTCCGATGCGCGCTCCGGCCAGGGCGTCTCTCGGACCGACACGATCATGATCGTGTCGCTCAAGAAGCTCAACGGGGCCAACAACCCGTGGACGATGCGCGCCGCGAGCATCCCGCGCGACACGGCCAAGATCCCTGATCCGTTCACCCTGAACACGAGCGACGTCTTCAAGGGTCGTATCAACACGATCCTCAAGAAGCTCAAGAACACGTCGCCCAATACCGAGGCGGCGCTCGCCAAGTTCGAGATCGTGATCGAGAAGCTGCTCGACATCACCATCGACTATCACGCTCTGATCACCTTCAGCGGCTTCCACGCCATGGTCGACGTGGTCGATCCGATCTCGATCAACGTCACCAATGAGATCAAGGACACCGGCTACTGGGACGATCCGAATAGACCCAAGGGCGTCTACTTCCCTGTCCAGAACAGTTACCAGCTGTGGACGTGGCAGCCGAACGAGCCGAGCAACCTGTGCAACGGCCTGTGGAAGACGCAGGGCATCACCAACCAGAGCCTGTGGTGCCATCGGGCGATGCCCTACGTCCGCAGCCGCAAGGGGTCAGGCAACAGCGACTTCAAGCGTGCCAAGCGGCAGCAGGAGTTCGTCTACGCGACATCTCGGGATGTCGAGCAGAGCCATCTGGCACAGCTGCTGACCAGCGCCACCACGCAGGACACGGTGAACCAGCTCTATACGAGCTTCGAGATCACCGCGCCGAACATCCTCGACTTCTACAACATCCTGCACACCGCCCAAATTGGCAATCGGGTGGTCTTCCAGCCGCCGAAGTACTCCAAGCACATCCCCGGCACGACGGCTTACAAATTGGTTCTCTCCGAGGTCCTCCCCTGGGCCAACCAGAACCTCAAGTAGTCGGCGTGCGACCGCCCAGCGCCCGGTGGCGCTTCCTGGCCCTCCTCCTGAGCGTCGCGGCGGTGATGGGCTCCGCAGTCGGGCCCGTGGCCGAGTCGGTCAGTGCCATCGATGGCTCGACCGCGCGCAATCGGTCGCCGTGGATGGACATGGCCGGAATGGCCCTCTCGGTCGTCCCCCGACCGATCCTCGAGCTCATCGGCGGCGGTGGCCAGGCGGTAAGCACGGGCAATGACGGCCGGCTGACGATCCTGCTGCTCGGCGCCGATTCGCGCACCGGCGCCGTTGGGCGGACCGACACGATCATGGTCTTCTCGGTCAAGGGAAACGCGATCTCGATCGCCAGCATTCCGCGCGACACGGCCCGAATCCCGAACCCGAGCGGTGGAACCTACTCGGCGCGCGTCAACGCGCTGTATCGCCAGCTCGGTGCGGCCGAGTTCAAGCGCGTGATGGAAAACCTCCTTGGCATCGAGATCGACCACTACGCCCTCGTCACCTTCTTCGGCTTCCACGGCCTGGTCGATGAGTACGATCCGGTGCCGATAAACACCCGCCAGGTGCGCGACACGCAGTACTGGGATGATCCCGATCTGCCCAAGGGCGTGTACTTCCCGGCCCAGAGCGGCTACGAGCTCTACGCCTGGCAGCCGGGCGCGCCCAGCCAGCTGTGCAACGGTCTGTGGCAGACACAGGGAACCGGCCAGCAGAACTGGTGCCGGCGAGCGATGCCTTACGTGCGCAGCCGCAAGGGCAGCAGCGACTTCGCCCGCGCCGCGCGGCAGCAGGACTTCATCATGGCCACCATCCGGCGCGTCCTGGGACGCGGCAGCGGCGGCTCGCTCACGTCGCTCGTCGGCGCCTCG
>DASQLS010000124.1:0-3921 GCA_035629915.1 Candidatus Limnocylindrales bacterium
GTCACGCCGGAGCGTTCTGCCAGCCAGTCTCGGAAACGGCGTCGTGCCACGCCTCGGCCGCGCCACGGCCGCTGTCGAGCAGCGCGGCGTAGCGGCCGACGAGCTCGGCGAACGCGCCACCGTCTGCGTCGGGCATCTCGATCACGGTCGCCTCTTCCGGCTGCGTGGCCGCCGAGCCCGGTTCGGTGACGACGATCAGCGCGGCGCCGTGGTATCTGGCGGCGGACGCTGCGACGTCGAGTGCCTGCTCGTCGAGCGGCTCGGCGACGACCAGCACCTGGCACTCGGCCAGGTAGCGCAGACCAAGATCGATGTCGGCCGCGTCCAGTCGTGGCAAGGGCGACGGTTCGGCGCCATCGAGGTCAACGGCCTCCTCCAAATCCGCCGAGCGTGGCGTGGTTCCGGCCGGATCTCGCAGCAGGGCCGCGTGGCCGATCCCGGCGCGCCCAAGTTCGATCGCAACGGCATCTCCGTCGGCGTCATCGCCCACGCTGCCGACCAGCGCGACACGACCGCCGGCGGCGGCGGCGGCCACTGCGACGCATCCTGCCGACCGGTCGAGCCGGTCTCGCGCGTCGAGCCCCGGCCGGCCGAGGACGACGATCACTCGGGCGACGCGTCCGCCGGCACGATCGTCAGCTCGCCCAGCCCGGCGGCCCGCAGCGGCGCCTCGACGTGCTTCGCATCGCCGATGATCACGATCGACATGTCGGCCGGCCGAATGTGGCGCGCGGCCGCCTGCTGGACATCGAGCGCGCTGACCTCGGCGATGCGCGGGCGGTATCGGTCGAGCTCGTCGTCGGGCAGCTCGAAGACGATCAGTCCGCCGAGCGCAGAGGCGACCTGGGCGGCACTCTCGAAGCGAAGCGGGAAGACTCCGACGAGGTAGTCGCGCGCCACGACCAGCTCATCCGCCTCGACCTCGGCCTCGATGAAGGCCCCGACGATGCGCAGCGTCTCGAGCACGGCAGGCACGGTCACGGCCGACTCAACGGCGGTCCGGATCACGAACGGCCCCGGACGGCGGCGCATGTCGAACGAGGAGCTGATGCCGTATGTGTAGCCCAGCTCCTCGCGAATGACGCGGTTGAGGCGCGAGTTGAACGTGCCGCCGAGGATCGCGTTGAGCACCGAAAGGGCGTGGAAGTCGGGGGTGCTGCGGGCAACGCCAACGTGGCCGATGCGAACCTCTGACTGCGGCGCTCCCGGGCGATCGACGAGCACGAGCCTGGGCTCGATCGTCGCGATCTCCTCGGACCGCGCTTCGGCGCTGGTGGCGTTCCCGGAGAGGCTGCCAAGGTGGCGCTCGGCAAGCTCCTCGAGCGACCGGCCGCCCAGATCGCCGGCAACGACAAGCGTCGCCGAGGCAGGATCGATCATCGCCCGGTGGCGCGCCACCACCGCCTCACGATCGAGGTTGCGGATCGTCGACTGAACGCCGGCCAGCGGCCGGCGGTAGGGAGTGGCCGCGTCGTAGATGGTCTCCGGGAACACGCGCTCCGAGCGACGACGCGGATCCGACCATGCCTGGAGCAGATCGTTCATCCGCTCGTCGCGGAGGCGCTCCACCTCGGCTTCCGGAAATGCCGGCTCGGCAACCATCTCGGCCAGCAGACCGAGCGCGTCGCCGAACTTGGAGCGCGGCACCTCGACGCTCGCGCTGAGCGTCTCCCACGTGGCGTCGGCGTGGATCTCGGCACCGAGGCGCTCGGCCGACTCGATGAAGTCGTTCGCGTCGCGGCGGCGGGTGCCCTCGGTCATCGCCCGACCGGTGAGGACGGTGATGCCTGCCTGGTCCGCCGGTTCGGTCCACCCGCCGCCGGGCAGCAGCAGCTGGGCCGCGACGAGCGCCCGGCCGGCCACATGGGCATTGACCACGGTCAGGCCGTTCGACAGCGTGAAGCGATCGAAGCGCGGGAAGTGGTACTCGCGCGGCCGGCCGGGGCCTGGCCGGATGTCGAGCACCGACAGGTCGATCGGGTGTTCCGGAGCCTCCTCGTCGCTCGGCGGCGGCGCGATGATCGCTGCCGAGGCCGGCTCGTCCGCCAGCACGTCGGGTGTCAGGCCGGCAGCGGCGTTCTCGTCCGTGTTGGTCGGCTCGGGGAGCTCCTGATCGGTCGCGAAGCCTCTCTCGGCTGGATCGTCGAGCGTCACGCCGCCTGCTCCTCGGGCTCGGTTGGAACGTAGGTCAACACGACGCGGTTGTCGGCGCGGAATACGTCTCGCGCGACCGACTGAACCTCCTCGGCGGTGACCGAGAGATAGCGTCCGAGCTGCTCGTTGATCAGCTCCGGCCGATCGAACAGCGCCGCGTACATCGACAGGCGGTCGGCGACCTCCTCGACGCGGCCGAGTGCGCCCAGCTCGCTCGCCTCGATCAACGCCCGGGCACGGATCAGCTCGTCCTCGGTCACACCTTCGTCGGCCATCCGCTGCAACTCGTCGAGGTAGCCCTGCTCGGCGGTCTCGGCATCGCTGTCGGGCCGGACGGTGATCCAACCGCCGAAGAAGCTGGCACCACCGATGAGCGGCAGACCAAAGGCGGTCACGTCCTGGGCGATCTTCTGTTCACGCACGAGGCTGCGATAGAGCCTGCTGCCACGCCCGCCGGCGAGGATCTGGCTGGCGACCTCGAGCGCGTCGAACTCGCGCGTGCCGTACGGCGGGCAGCGGAAGCCAAAGTGGACGCGGGTCAGCGGAACGTTGTCGGGCACGACCTCGCGTGACTCGTGGCCGATAAGCGGCTCCACCGTTGGCAGTACGGGCTGGCGGATCGATGGATTGGCCGGGATCGGCCCGAAGTAGCGCGCCGCGGCTGAGTGTGCCTCTTCCTCGTCGACGTCGCCGACGATCGAAAGCACCGCGTTGTTCGGCGCGTACCAGGTCTTGAAGAACGTGACCACGTCATCGACCGAGGCCGCGTTGAGGTCCTCCATCGAGCCGATCGGCGTGTGGTGGTACGGGTGATCGGCGGGGAAGACGGCGGCCATCAGCTTCTCGTAGAACGAGCCGTAAGGCCGGTTGTCGTAACTCTGGCGCTTCTCGTTCTTGACCACGTCGCGCTGGTTGTCGAGGTTCTCCTGGTCGAGCGCGTCGAGAAGGGTGGCCATCCGATCGGCCTCGAGCCACAGCGCGAGCTCGAGCTGATGCGACGGCAGCGTCTCGAAGTAATTGGTCCGATCGAAATACGTCGTCGCGTTGTTCACGCCGCCGGCGCTCTGGATCAGGCTGAAGTGCTCGGCCTTGGTCACGTGACGCGAGCCCTGGAACATGAAGTGCTCGAACAGGTGGGCGAAGCCGGTTCGGCCGGGGGTCTCGTGGCGCGAGCCCACGACATACCAGATGTTGATCGCGACAACGGGCGCCAGATGATCCGGCGCGACGATCACGCGCAGGCCGTTTCCGAGGCGCCGTTCGCTGAACGGGATAGTGGGCACGTCGCCGCCGCTGGCAGCGGTCCCCGACTGCTGGGGCATTTGGGTCACCGGCCGATTGTAGGCATGGCCGCGACTTGGCGGCCGGTCCGGCACCGGACGCCCCAGTCGTGCCACCAGCGAGGCACTATCCGTCGATCCGACTGACTATCCGTGCGGGTGCATATCGGTGGCCAGTCACGGAAGCCGAGGTTCTATGGGTTGACGTTCGCGTGCCGCCGGCGCGGTGACACGGTGACGGCCACCCGCGCGCGTCCCACGCATCGGCTAGTCAGCACGCTGGATAGTTAGTCGGGTCGGTGGATGACGGCCCAGGTAGGCGTCCACCGGGACACGTAACTCGCGGGCAGACCGCTTAGGCTGGATGGGTGCTGCCGCGCGGCCAGCTGCTGGCGATCTCCGTCTACTGGTTCGGGATCAACATGCTGTGGGGCGGCTACGAGATCTTCGGCCAGTGGAAGGTCGAGTCGCTCGTCGGCGTCCCGAC
>DASQLS010000125.1:0-5967 GCA_035629915.1 Candidatus Limnocylindrales bacterium
TGACGATCGGTGAGCAGATCGAGGAGCGCCTGGCCTTGCGGGGAGTTCCACGCTCGTCGCGCTCAGCGCTCATGAGCGAGTACCTCGACCGCGTCCACCTCGACCGCAAAGTGGCTCAGGCACGCCCGCGTGAGCTTTCAGGCGGCCAGCGACAGCGCGCGGCCATCGCTCGAGCGTTGAGCTCGGAGCCGCGCGTACTCCTGTGCGACGAGCCGGTCAGTGCGCTGGATGCGACGCTGACCGTTCGCATTCTCCGCCTGCTCGACGAGATTCGGACGTCGCTCAACGTCGCGCTGCTGGTGGTGACCCATGATCTCGACGCGGCGCGCGCGATTGCCCAGCAGATCTACGTCCTGTACCACGGCCGCGTGGTCGAGCTGGCGCCCACCGCTCGCGTCTTTGATCGGCCGCGTCACCCCTACACGCAGGGACTACTGGCTGCGAGTCCCGGCGCGGCGGAGGGACGCCTCGCGCCGACGCTCGTGGGCGAGCCGCCTGATCCGTTCGAGAAGCTGGCCGGCTGCGCGTTTGCCGGCCGGTGCCCCATCGCCATCGACAGGTGTCGCGTCGAGGCGCCGCCGCTGCGGGTGCTGGACGATCAGACACTGGCGGCATGTCATCTGGCCTGATTCAGGCGCCTACGGCACGCACCTCGTCACCGTCGAGAATCACCAACCCAACGCCACTGCGTTCGGCGACTGCCTGGGTATAGGCATCCGAATAGCTTGCCTGGCGCAGCTCAACCAGCTCCAGCGCTCGCAGCAACAGGACCTCGTCGACCACCGCGACCGTTGGATGGCCGAGGATCGATCGCCCGATCGCACTCAGCTGATCGCCCTGGAGTTCCTGTTCCAGACCCTCGAGTCCGGTCATCACCTCGGCAAACGCCACGTCCGTCAGCAACAGGACCTCGTCCCGCGACAGGAGGTCGGTGGCGGCCGTCGCCAGATCCGTCGGTCGTCCCAGCAGATGCTGGAGCAGGACGCGCGGACCGAGAAAGGCGGACAAGCCTAGGGCCGGTCTCCGGCCGCAGGCGAGGCGCTCTTGCGATCGGCGCGTGCGCCCCGTGATCGACTGGGGGTGGCACGCGGCGCATGTGCCGCCGCGATCTTTGCGCCCGGCGAACGGATACCGGCTCTGAAGTCGGCCGCGTTAGAACGACCGCGGCTCGCGCGCGCACGGGCTTCGACCTCATCCCACTGGGTGCCTCGGGTGGGAGCTGGGCTCGACAAAACACCGGCCATGTCGAGCAGGTTCGAAGTCTTCGCGAAGATCGCCCGATCGCCCTCGACCCGGAAGACAACGTGGTCCCCATCCTCCACGCCGAGTGCGTCACGGATCGCCTTGGGGATCGTGATCTGGCCCTTGCACGTGACTCGAGCCGCAGCTTCCACCGCAGTCTCCCTCTCATTACTTTCAGCTCAGTTGCGCCCTAAGCATACGCGGAAGGGGACGGACAACAGGCCGCTATCGGCCAATACACAGAAAACCCGCCTTTCGGCGGGCTTGCTGACCTGGATCTTTGGTTGCGGGGGACGGATTCGAACCGCCGACCTTCGGGTTATGAGCCCGACGAGCTGCCGCTGCTCCACCCCGCGACCTCTAATTCTAAGGCGTCGGGTCGAATCGCGCCAGCGGTCCCTTGGGAACGGGCCGCCAGAGCCTCCTGCCAGAGTCGCAGCGCTGCCGGCCACCAGCGATTGACGATCGGCTCGTCGCCGTACCAGGGGCCGCCCGTGACGCCGTGGCGCACGTCATCAAAGGTCATCTGCTGGGCGCCTTCGAGGTGCACGGCGCTGGCGGGCACTACCCCGTCACCGGCATGTCGCGTGTGCTCGCCGACAGCGATCGAGAAGAAGTTGCCAATGAGCCGCCCGGGAATGCCACTGACGGCGATCTCGGGATGGCTCGACCCGACGGTCAGGTAGCTCGTTCGAGGCGCGAAAAACGCGCCGGGCGACTCGCGATCGAGAAAATCGGTCGCGTCGTGGCCGGTGTGGTGGTAGCGATTGGGAATCCGCGACAGCTGATGCGGAGTGCCCAGGGTGACCAGGCAGCCCACGGCCGGTGCCACCGCGGCGCGCCGGCCGTGGTACGGCGCGCCGGCCATTGCCAGCCGAGAGGCGATGCCGCCCGCCGAGTGGCCGACGACGATGATCGGGCGCCGGCCGCCGGCGCGATACGCCCTGACGATTGCGTTACCAGTCCGGCGCATCAATGGCCCGAAGCCGACCAGACCGGCAAGCATCCAGTCGGGGGGCCAGATTGGCGCGATGTGAACCTGCCCCGCGCCGAGGCGCAACAGACGCTTGCGCATAGGCCAGTAATTGGGCGGTGCGGTCGCCAGACCGCCGACGATCAGGACAGTTGGGCGCTCATCGGACACGCCAACGTTGTAGCACGAAGAGCCGCAGAGTCCTCCCTTGGCTCAGACGGTCATCCGAAAGTGCGGGGTTGATCGGCGCGCGCCACGTTCCCACCTGCTCGACGACGCCCTCGATCGATCGTCATCGTCCAAGTGGCGCGGCCGCGTCCACGTCTCATCCACGTCGGCGACGATCTCGCCGCCCGCCTCGCGCACGAGGGCGACGACGGTATCGGCCGAATCATCGGCAAAACGCCCTGCCAGGACCATCTCGTCGGCGGGTGGCTGGCCAGGGGTGCCAAGTGGGGCGACGGCTACGTCGGGAGGATCCAAGTGAAGCCGCCGGTGAAGCAGGTCGAGCACGGCTCGAGCTTCACGCGGGCCTGGAAACCGCGCCGCCACCACTCTCATATCGTCCCCCAAGTACGGCTGACCGCGAGGGCCAGTGACGCAATCGTGCGCGCCTACGGGTTGCGGGAGGTGTGCTCACGGACGGCAAGGGGTTGCATACGTCTGCTAGGCGAGAAACTCCACCTCGGTCGGTTTCACGCTGTCGGCGAGCTCAAATCCGAACACCTGCGCGTAAAAGGACAGCTCCGCTTCGAGTGCCCGACGGATGTTGGCCGCCTGCCGAAATCCATGTCCCTCGCCGTCGAAAACGAGGTACGCGTGGGGAGTCCGACCCTTGCGCAGCGCCGCCACGATCTGCTCTGCCTGGCCGATCGGCACGACCTTGTCGTCGCGACCCTGGAGCACGATCAACGGGCTGGTGATGCGATCCATCTGGTAGATCGGCGAGCGCTCGCGATAGATGTCGATGCGCTCCGGGTAGGGGGCAACCAGTCGATCGGTGTAGCGCGACTCGAACTTGTGCGTGTCGCGCGCGAGCGCCTCGAGATCAGCGACACCGAAGTGGGACGCGCCCGCTGCGAACGCATCGTGGAACGCGAGCGCGCAGAGCGTGGTGTAGCCACCCGCGCTGCCGCCACGGATCGCCATCCGCCGCTCGTCGACGTCGCCACGCTCACCGAGGAAGCGCGCCGCCGCGACGCAGTCGTCGACGTCGTAGACGCCCCACTTGCCGTCGAGAAGGCGCATGTACTCGCGTCCGTAACCGGTGCTGCCGCGGTAGTTGACATCGACCACGCCGAACCCGCGGCTGGTGAAGACCTGCTTGCCCAGGCTCAGGCCGCTGCCGGCACCAGACGTCGGTCCGCCGTGGATGGTGACGATGAGCGGCGGCAGCTCGTCCGCCGGACCCGTGTGGGTGAGCGAGGTTGGTGGGTAGTACAGCGCGTGGGCCACATGCCCGTCGGTGGTCGGGAAGGTGATCGGCTGAGGCGTCGAGATGTAGCCCGAGTCGATCGTCAGCTCGTAAGACTGCCGCAGAACGCGGCGCTCACCAGAGTCGAGATCGAGCAACACCACCGAACGCGGACTGCTCGGTCCGCCGGCGAGGTAGCAGATGCGCCGGCCCGCGAGCTGCAGGCTGTCGATCTGGGCATCGGGTACGTCGATCCGCTCGGGCGAACCGCCTGTGGCTGGGATCATCCACAGTTCGTGACTGCCCTGCCTGTTCGCCACGGCAACGATGGTCCCGTCATCGGCGATGCCGTACCAGCTCAGACCAAAGACCCACAGCGGCCCGGCAAACTCGGCCTCGCTCGGTGCGAGGGCCGTCGTGGTGCCGTCCAGCCAGCGGTACAGGTTCCACCAACCCGTCCGATCGGAAACGAAAACGAGTGAGCCGTCGGGCGCCCACTCCGGCTGGACGACCGATTCCTCCCCTCCTCCGGCGACCATCTGTGTGCTTGAGACGGCGCCGGACTCATCCAAGTCGGCGACCCACAGCTCGGTCGAGTCCCAGGGCATGTTGGGGTGGCGCCACGACAGCCAGGCGATGCGACGGCCGTCGCTCGTGGGACGCGGCGTGTTGTAGAAGTCGTAGCCGCTTGCCAGCACGGTCACAGTGCCGGAATCGAGATCGATCGCGATCAGTTCGTCCTTCGGCTCCGGCTTGGCGCTCATGTCTTCGCGCACGCACAGCAATCGGCCGTGGGCGCGGTCGACGACGAGGTCGCCGTAGCGGAACGGTCCGGCATCGGTGATCGGCACCGGCGGAGAGTCGGACTCCTGGCGATGGATTCGACCATCCTCGATGTTCGAGAAGTAGACCGTCCTGCCATCGACGGCATACCAGCCGCCTCCGTACTCGTGGGCCATCGTTCGGGCGTTGTAGCCGGGAGGCGTGACATCGACTGCCTCTTCGCGATCGGTCCAGCGCACGATGACCTGCCGGCCCTTCTCCTGCGGCCGGCCCTCGGTCCAGTACACGTAATTGCCCGACAGGCGCGGCTCGCTCAACCCGAGGTTGCCAGCGACTGCCATCTCGATCGAGATGGGCGACGGCCATGAGCCGTAGGGCAGCACGTGACGGTCGACCATGAGTCCTCCTGGCGGGCACGGACGTTCGAGTCGCGGCCAGATTAGCCGTCCGCGCGTATCCTGCCGTGCCCAATGGCCAGCGGCGATCAGCGTCCGGAATCAGAGCGTCAGCGCAGCGGTGTGAGTCCGCGCGTGAGCCGGACGGCGCCGCGTCAACGAACGCAGCGTGATTGGCTGGCATTGGCCGCCATCGGGGGCATGGGCGTGGTCGTGCTGCTGATCCTGGCCGCGATGGTTGGCGGCAGCCCGGCGCCGCCGCCGATCGATTCGACGGCCACTCCGACCGAGGGAGCCACACTTTCTCCCTTCTCGCCCGAGCCGACGCGGAAGCCGACCCAGGGACCGAGCCCGACTCCAAAGCCCTTCGTGCCAACGCCCAGCCCGAGCCCGACGCCGAGCCCGAGTCCCACGCCGAGCCCGAGTCCGAGCCCGACGTCCAGCCCAAGTCCAACGCCGAGCCCATCCCCGACCGCGAGTCAGACGCTGGCACCCTCTCCATCTCCAGCGCCGCCGGCAAGCCCGCCTTCGGAAGTGCCCGTCCCAACCCCAGGGTCGTCCATGCCCGCGTCCGGCCTTGTCATCCTGGAGCCTACCGATGGTGCGACGGTCACCGACCGGATCGTGCTCGTGCGTGGGCTGGCTCAGCCGGGCAGCACCGTCACGCGCGACGTCCCGATGTGGTTCGACGAGCACGTCGTCGCCGACAGCGCCGGACGCTGGTCCTTCGCCGTGTCGCTCAGCGAAGGCGAGAACGTCTTGACGTTTCGGGTCGGTGACGATACGTCGACGGAGCGCAGCTTGACTGTTTACTACCAACCATGAGCGATCAATTCGACAACCGCGAAGATCAGCAAACGGGAACCGGCAGTCCACGATCGGCCGAATCGGGCGATCTGGTCAGTGGCCAGTCCGGCAACAGTGACGCGGAGACCGACTCAGCTGTAGTCGGGGCCACTACGGGTTCCCACCCTGCAGCGTCGGATGACGAGCAGATCAATCGAAGCGGAAGTGGCGGCACCGGCGGTCCCGCCGATGACGAGGAGCCTGCCGACGGCTGACTTAGCGCTCGACCACGGCCAAGTCATCGTGGTCGGGTCGATCAATGTCGACATGGTCGTCAGTGCGCCGCGTCTACCGACGCCGGCTGAAACCGTCCT
>DASQLS010000126.1:0-6863 GCA_035629915.1 Candidatus Limnocylindrales bacterium
TGCCGCGCAAGGGGATCGAGCTCGCGGTGGAGATGGTCGCGCGGCTGCGTCATCCGAACAGCGCGTTGCTCATCACCAGCCCGGCGGGTGATGAGGGGCACCAATACCTCGAGGAGCTGCTCGACCTCGCCGCGCGGCGCAACGTGGACCTGCTCTACCAACCGGGCCGCTTTCATCCCGGCACGGTTGCGCCGGCGGCCTCGCCGGCCCACAACCTGGCCGACGGCTACATCGCCGCCGATGTCATCACCTACCCGAGCTTCTACGAGGGCTTCGGCAACGCGCTGATCGAGTCGGTCTACTTCCGAAAGCTGGTAGTGGTCAATCGATACGCGGTCTATGACGCGGACATCCGGCCGCACGGCTTCAGATTCATCGAGCTATCGGGCGAGGTCACCGATGCGGCAGTCGACGAGCTTCGCGACGCCCTTGCCGATCCGGCGCGCCAGGCGGCCGACGCCGAGCGCAACTTCGAGATCGGCCGCGAGCAGTTTGGCTACGACAGGTTGCGACGCGAGCTGACAGCGCTCATCGCCCGCGCCTGAATCGCGTCGGCGCGCGGGCTCCGCGGCCGGGCCGCAAAGCGCGCTACTCGAACTGGTCGAGCAGCGCCTCCGCCTGGAAGAGGTTGATGCCACTCCCCAAGAGGTCCAGCAGGGACTGGATCTTGCGCTCCTCTTCGACCTGTTCGGACACGAACCACATGGCGAACTGATGCGAGGTGTGATCGTTTTCGGCCAGCGCCGTGGCGGAGATCAGCTGGAACTGGCGGCTGACGCTCTGCTCGCTGCGCAGCGCGACCTCGACCGCCTCGGTCGGTGAGCCGAAGCGCGTCGACACCGCCTTGAGTGCGGGCAGGTCGAACGCGACGCTGTTGTCGGTCAGGAAATCCATGACCTTGGTCGCGTGCTGCGCCTCCTCCATCGACTGCGCGTGGAAGAGCTTGGCCCAGCGCGACAGGCTCTGACGCTCGAAGTAGGTCGAGATGCCCATGTACAGC
Source organism: Candidatus Limnocylindrales bacterium (assembly GCA_035629915.1). Lineage (GTDB taxonomy): Bacteria > Chloroflexota > Limnocylindria > Limnocylindrales > CSP1-4 > JALYGJ01. The sequence goes on from DASQLS010000126.1 coordinate 1,001, forward strand.
TGGTGCGCACGGAGCTCGTGCCCGATCTGCTCGATGAAGAGCTTGGCCAACTTGTCACTGATCATGGGCACGATGGTATCGCGGGGCCGCCAGCCACGGCCCGGTCAGTCAGGTGACGATGATGTCGATCAATCCATCCCGGTGGGCGGCCACGGCTGGTGTGGTTAGTTTCGCGACAGCCAGAAGGGCAATGACCATCGGCACTGCTGACCGGAGCCTCCGCCGACTGGCCATCTGAACCTCCCAACGCCCCGCCTACCGGGAGGTAACGCTACGCCCGCCGCACGGCCGACGGAATACCTGGAGCGACGTCGATGGTCCCAATCCGCCCGGATTTGATTGTGGTGCGCGGATTCAACACCCTCTCTCTTCACTAACTTCGCTGCGGCCGATACGCTGGACAGACCATGGCTCTCGCTCGCTTCTGCCGTCCGCTGCTGCTCGCAAGCGGCACCCTGCTGGTGGGTGGGTTGCTGCTGACCGGTCTCAACATGCTGGTCATCGGCTGGAGCGTGTATGCCATCGGCTACATCGGTCTGATGCTCGCTCTGCTCGCCGTGGCCGCCGCCAACCGCGAGCGGATGGATGCCTGGTCGTGGTTCGGTCTGGTCGTGCTGTTCGTCGGTCTGGTGATCGGCCTGTCGTCCGTCGCCTCGATCTGGGGCGCCTATAGCGAGACCGGCTTTGCCGGCGCGCCGATGCGACTACCTGTCGACGCCGCGCCGCTCGGCTATGCCGGTGAGCTGATCACCTGGGCGGGCCTGGCCTTCTTCGCCCTCGCGGCGCGCGGCGCCAAGGTGCTCAGCGGCCCGGTCGCGTGGGCATTTGTGGCCGCATCGGTAATTGGACTGCTCGCGGCTTTCCGGGCACTCGCGCCGATGTACTGGGTGTTGGCGATCCTGATCGTTGCTCTCGTCGTCCTGTGGATGGGCGCGGCGATGGCAGCTCATGCTGGAGCCGCGCGCGACGCCGAAACGGAGGCCGCCTGACCTCGACTAGGCAAACTGACTCCAAGTCGGCAAACTGACTCGGCGCCAGTCACCGAAGCGACTTACCGCGGGCAGGTCCCGGCGATACGGTGCCAACGCGGCGGCGGAACTCGTCCAACAGCGCCTACGTCAAATGACTGACGCAGGGCTCGTCTTTCGTACGAGCCCACGGTGAGTTGGGCGACCGATGACTGACAGGTCACGCCGCGCGACTATCAACCCATCAGATCCGCCAACTGATGGCGAAAACACGACTCGAGGGAGTTCGAAGGAAATGGATTCAGTCAAGAAGCTGTACACAGAAGAGATGCGCGACTCGCTCGGCATCGCACTTCGCGTTGTCATCGTCAGCCTCGCATTCGCGACGGCTTACATCCACCTCACGCTCGGATCGCTGCTGTTCCTGGCCAATGCGGCCGGATACGCGGTGCTGGCGATCGGCATGATCGTGCCGATCGGCTTTGTTGCCCGCAATCGCTGGCTCGTCCGAGCCGCTCTGTTCGGCTTCACGACCGTAACGATCGTCGGCTGGGCGCTGATCGGCCCGCGCTTCATGCTCGCGTACGTTGACAAGGGCATCGAGATCGCGCTGATCTCGCTCCTCGTAGTCGAGATGTTCCGCTACGACGGCGGGCCGGTGGCAGTGGTTCGCCGCGGCATCGACCTGCTGGTCACCATCGCTCGTGCCCCGTTCGCCGGGCGGACGGGAAGCGAAGCTTGAAAACCCGAGGCATCCTCGTCGCGGCGGCAATCCTTGCCGCCGCGACTTTTCTCGTTGCGTGCGGGGGCCCGTCAGGACCCGTCGCGACTCAACCCGCGGGCAGCGTCCTGGTGACCGCGAACCTCAACCTTTTCGCGCCGACCTCCGTGTCGGCGCCGGCCGATCAGGCGTTCACCATATGGTTCGAGAACCAGGAGAACGTCCCCCACAACGTACGCGTCGCGGACGCCGCCGGGGCGACGGTTGGCGAAGCCGGCCCGATCTTCAATGGCCCTGCAGCGCAGCCGCTCGATGTCCCGGCACTGGCCGCCGGAACGTACACACTGCTGTGTGATGTCCATCCCGACATGCGAGCGGACCTCGTCGCAGCCAACTGAACCTGAGCGGCTCGAGCGGTCAGCTCTCCTGGGTCTGGTGGATTGCGAAGCTGGCGCCCTGGGGATCGACGAGGATCGCGAACCGCCCGCCGGGGTAGTCGGACGGCGGCACCATCGGGCTGGCGCCTAGATCGGTCGCCCGGCGGAAGGTGTCATCAACGTCGTCGACCTTGAAGTACACCTGCCAGTAGCTGGGCACCTCGGCCGGGATCTCCGGACTCATCTCCCAGGCGCCGGCAACCGCGTGATCTCCGAGATGGAACTCGTTGTACGGCGGCAAGTCGTCGCCCATCGGCTGCTGCTGGTTCTGCCAGCCCAGGACGTTGCTGTAGAAGTCGACGGCCTGCTCGACCCCGCGGGCGTTTACCTCCGCCCAGCCAAAGCTGTTCGGATGTCCGTGTCGGAACGTGCCCATCCGCTCGCCCTGCCAAGCTGAGAAGAAAGCGCCCGTCGGATCCTGGTAGACGGCCATCCTGCCCTGGTCGCCGACGTCGAAGGGCGCCATCACGACCGTCCCGCCGGCGTCGGTCACCTTCTTGCTGAACGCATCGAGATCTTTTGAGCCGAAGTAGAGGCTCCAGGCGGTCGGCGCATTCGGATCCTGCGCCGGGCCGATGCCGGCAACGTCCTCGCCTTCCTGTCGGGCCATGCCGTAGCCGCCGTACTGCGGATCCTGGGTCACCTCGATGTCCCAGCCGAATAGCTTCCCGTAGAAGTCGCGCGATGCGGGCGCGTCGGAGCTGTTGAGGTCGATCCAGGCAACCCGATTATTCGTGTCCGTCGTGTGGTGTGACACAGCGTCCTCCTGATCATGGAGCTCACGGTCTTGTTGTCGAGAGGCTACGCCGGGACCGTTAACGTGGTGTTTCGGAAGCAATCTGAAAGTAGGCCCGGCGCATGACAGTTGAACCAGCGACGCGCATCAACGCACGCTTGTGCTCGGCGATCCGACGCACGGGAGAATCGTGATGCCAGACCAGATGACAGACGCTCAGCGAGAAGAGCTGGAGAACCTCAGTCGCAAGACCGGCGAAGAGATGTCCGGCCACATGACCAGCGAACAGGCCCAGGCCAAGATCGACGAATTGCGCGGCCAGGCTGGTGCGACTGATGCGCCGCAGGACGCCGGTGTCGGGCCGATCGACGGCGACGAGGCGATGGACGACAACACGGAGTTCAAGCACACGCCAACGTCGCCCACCGCCCGCTAGGTGTCCCCCACCGCCCGCTAGATCCCGGTGCGCACGGTCGGGCAGGTCGTTCTCTCGGTCGTCATGGGCGACCTGACGGCTGCTGATACCGACGCGATCGTCAATGCCGCGAACAGCCAGCTGTGGATGGGCGGCGGCGTGGCCGGTGCCATCAAGCGGGCCGCGGGCGAAGGCGTCGAGTCCGAGGCGATGGCCCAGGGGCCGATCCAGCCCGGTGAGTCGGTCGTGACCTCGGCGGGCAACCTGCCAGACCCGATTCGGTGGGTGGTGCACGCCGCGACGATGGGTCCCGACCTGCGGACGTCGGAGGAGTTGATCAGGCTGGCAACCGCCAGTGCGCTGGCTGCCGCCGCGGACGCTGGGGCGCGGTCGATCGCCTTCCCGGCGCTGGGCACCGGCGTCGGTGGGTTTCCGCTCGCATCCGCCGCCCGAGTGATGGTCGAGGTAGCCGGTCGAGTAGCTGCGGCCGGCACGCCGCTCGAGCGCATCGTGTTTGTGGTTCGCGACGAGACCGCGGCGAACGCTTTCGCCGCCGAACTGGAGCGCTAGGCTGCCCAATACACTTGCCCGCGTCCAGTCAACGGAAGAGGGGTGTCGTCACGGTGTTTCAGCGAGCCGCTCGGCTCACGGCACTGTCGTTGTCGCTCCTGCTCGCAGGTTGCGTGACGGCCACCCCGCGGCCGAGTCCGTCGGACTCGGCCCCTCCATCAGCTTCTTCGCAGCCGCCGGCGACGGCGTCGCAAGCCGTGCCATCCTCGTCCGCCTCTGAGATCCCGAGCGCGTCCGAGACTCCGGGTGCCACGCAGACACCGAACCCGGCCGCGTCGCCGGCGCCCACCAATCCGCCGCCACTGGGCGAGGTCATCTTCAGTGACGACTTCTCGGGCGCGGCCCATTACCTGAGCGCCGGCGACGAGCTGCCGTTCGGTGGATCCAGCTATGTCGACGGCGTGTTCCGGATGTTCTCGTATCAGCGCGAGGACAACCTCAACTACGCGTCCGGCGCGACGATCGACGAATGCACCGGCCGCAGTTGCACATCGCCCGACACGTCTCACATGGACCTCGCCGAGGCTGTGATCGACGTTGATGCCACGTTCACCGAAGGCAATCCGGACGGGTCGTACGGCATCGCCTGCAGCTTCCGTGCCGGCGGTTCGCAGGCCAGTTTCGTGAGCTTGACCGTGAGCGCCGACGGCAAGCGCCACGCCGTGGCGCGCTACGAGACGCGCAGCGACTTCAACTTCGGCGCGGTGCCGCTCGACAGCCTGCTCGGCGGCGCCGACCGCGCCGACCCTCATCCCGCCGTCGCTACCGAAGTCGGCGCAACGAACCACCTCCGCGCCGAATGCGCGACCGACAGCTTCAGATTGCACGTCAACGGCCAGCTGGTGGCCGAGGGTGTCCTCGATGAGCCGCCACGGAACGAATCGGCGGACGTCGGGATCGCTCTCATCGCCGGTTCCGCCACTTCGGGCGAGTTCCACGTCGACTTCGACAACCTGGTCGTCACGGAGCTCATCGACATGCCCGACATAGAGCCGCAGACGGGCGCGTTCTTCTTCGATTCATTCCTCGAGCCGAGCACCGTCTGGTACACCGGATCGCAGGAGGCAGCCGAATGGTCGTTCGTGCCCGGCGCGTACCGGGCCACGTTCGTCGAAGACCTCGGCGGAGCATCGGCGTTGTCGTTCGCGATGCGGCCGCCACCGGACATCTCCCTCGAGCTGGACGTGACCTTCGCCGAGGGGGAGCTGCTCGGCATGGCCGGCTTGTTGTGCAGGACCTACGACCGAGGCGGCTATGGCTTCGACATCCTGCCCCAGGGTGCCTTCTGGATCTATCGCTACGAGGAGGGCGACCTCGAGCCCACGCCGCTGATCGAGTTCACCGATCACGGGGCGATCATGGCCGGCGCCGGCTTGACGAATCGGCTTCGCTTCGACTGCATCGGCGACACGCTGACCGCGTACGCCAACGACGTAGAACTGGCGCGTGTCACCGATTCGACGATTGATGCCCCGGGCTACACGTTCAGCGCGGTGGGCTACGGGGCGATGACGGTCGATTTCAACAACTTCTCGGCAAGCTACGGCGAGCGATAGACCGCGAGACGGCCACGGCTATCCTTCGCACGAGGGGTCTGATGCGGTCGAGGAGCAAGGTTTGATCTGCCCAAGCTGTGGGACGCAGAACGTCGGTGGCGCGAAGTTCTGCATGGAGTGCGCGTCGCCACTGGCGGCGGGCTGTCCCAACTGCGGTTTTTCCAATCTGCCTGGCGCGAAGTTCTGCTCCGAGTGCGCCACGCCGCTCTCGGCGGGCGTCGTGTCCGCTGCGTCGCGAGCGGGAACAGCCTCCCCGTCCGCGGAGCGCGACGAGTCGGTTGCCGAGCGACGGCTGGTGAGCATCCTGTTCGCCGATCTTGTCGGCTTCACGCCGTATGCCGAGGAGCGCGACTCGGAGGATGTCCGCGACACGCTCAGCCGCTATTTCGATCTCGCCCGTGACGTGATCGAGCGCTATGGCGGCACGGTCGAGAAGTTCATCGGCGACGCGGTCATGGCC
>DASQLS010000127.1:0-5713 GCA_035629915.1 Candidatus Limnocylindrales bacterium
TCGGATGGAACAGCTCGGCGACGATGCCGTAGAAGCCGATGGTGAACAGGATGAACGCGATGTTCGGGTCGCTCAGCAGGTGGAGGAACTGCTGGCCGGGATTCATCTCGATGTCGCGCGGCGCGAGTCCGCTCAGCGGCGGCAGCGGCTCCCCGTTGAAGGTGTAGGCGTGCCCGTCGGCGCGCTCACCGGTGTCGATGGCGGCCAGCAGGTCCGGCAGGTCGCCGGCCACCAGATCGGCCACGGGCGGCTCCATCTCGACGGCCTCCGCGGCATTGATGCTCGCGGCATCGCGCACTGCCGACTCGGCCCAGTCGGCGTTGCGCTCGTGCTCTTCGGCCAGGGAACGGATGCGTGCCACCGCGTCGTTCGTCACCTTGGCGGCCAGGGTCTCGGGCAGCTCCTCCCCGCCTGCGCCGACCACCGAGGCGGCGCCGATGTTCGTGTTCGGCGCCATCGCGGCGACATCGGCCGCCAGCACGACGAACGTGGCCGCCGACGCGGCACGCGCTCCCTCCGGCGCGACCCAGGCGATGACCGGCACCTCGCTGGCGAGGATGGCCTTGATGATGCGGTCCATGCTCGTCAGCTCGCCGCCCGGCGAGTCGATCTGGATGATGGCCGCCGCCGCTCCTTCCTCGGCGGCGACGCGCAGGCCCTCCTCCACGAAGGCCGCGTTGACCTGGTCGATGACCCCGGTCAGCTCGAGCCGCGCCACCTGCTCGCCATCGGCGGCGGCCGGAGCCGCCAGCGCGACGATCCCAAACGCCAGGCTCAGGGCAGCAAGCACGCGACGAACCATGGTCTGAGTATAGGTCTGCCCGTGCCGGCTGCCCGCCCGGCGACCTAGCGGTCAGAGCCCGAGGGCATCGGCAACCAGCTGCGACCAGGTCTCCAGGCGAGGCCAGCTCGAGGCCAGCTCATCGGTCCCGACGAACGACCCGACCAGCTTGTCGTGCTCCCGAACGTCGACGCGGCGGCCCTGTGCCTGGACGCTGAACACCACCCCAAGGTGGACCGCGCCGACCGGGTTGGTGTCGTCGTTGAGCAGGCCGATCAGCTCGAATGCGGGCTCCCAGTCCGCCTCGAGCTCCTCGGCCCATTCGCGACGGAGGCCCGACATGAGCGAGTCCTCGCCGTCGTCGACCGGGTTGAGATGGCCGCCGACGCCGATGCTCGCCTTCCCGTGCAGCCGCGGGTCGCCGCCGGCATCGGTCCGGTGCATCAGGAAGACGCGGTCGGCATCGCGGACGACCACGTACGGGATCAGCTGCTTGTGGGTGGGATCATCCTCGGCGGCGGGGCGATCGAGGTACCTGCCATGCGCCGCGACGGCCGTGCGGAGCTTCGCCAGCATGCCGCGCTGGGCGGCGCGGACGCCGTTGAAATCGCAGCCTCCCGGGACATCGGCGCGCGGCAGGACGAGGACTCGCTCCGTCATCGGTGGAGAGTCTATCGGTCCGTGCGTAAGGTGAACGGCAAGGTTGCCGGATTAGAGTGCGTCTACCCAATTCCGCACCGGTCTCCACCGGACCGCCAAAACGGCCCCGAACACCGGTGCGCCACGTCACCAAACGAGATCGCCAACCGTAGTCAGGGGGGGCCGCTGGTACTAAGGTACCGCCTCTACGAGGGATTCATACCGAGCATCGCAGGGGAGCAACCGAGCACTTTCCAGGGGGCCACCGTCTGTCGCCATCTGCCCGGCGCGTGACCGCCCGACATCGTGCCCAGACCATGTCGGACTTCGTCGTACCTCAACCGTCACACGTGCCCGCCTCGCGCTCGCGACGCGGCCAGTCCCTGGTTGAGTTCGCCCTCGTCCTGCCGATGCTCCTTGTTCTCCTTTTGGGCATTGCAGACTTTGGTCGCGCCTTCCATGCGGGCATCACGGTCGAGGCTGCGGCCCGCGACGCCGCCGAAGCCGTCGCTCAGGAGTACCTTCAGCTTCGACGGAGCCCCGACCCGCCAACGACTGCCGATTACGATCGGCTCCACGAAGTTGCGATCGACACGGTTTGCGAAGAGGCCGATGCATTGCCTAACTTCCAAACCGGTGGTTCGAACTGCGTCACGCCAGCCGTTGCAGTATGCATTCATGACGATCCGGTGGAACTACCGGGCTACTCATGTCCGCAGCAGACGGCAGGGGTCCCGACGCCCCAATGCAGCGAGATTTCAGCGCCGTGGCCGAACCAATGGGCGGCCGGTGAGTTGCCATCGGTCGAAGTGCGCACGTGCTACCTCTTCACGACGATCATTCCCCTTCACGACCTGTCATTGCCGCTCGCCACAGGTTTGAATATTGGGGAGATCTACCTTCAGAAGGACCGCAGCTTCACGGTTGCGGATTACGGCTACTGATGCGCAGCGTCGTGCCTATTGCCCGTGACCGCGGTCAGACTCTCGTGGAGACGGCCCTTGTGCTTCCGCTGTTCTTGATGGTCATCTTCGGGATCATCGTTCTGGGAATTGGCGTATTTAACCAGCAGCAATTGACTAATGCGGCCCGCGAAGCTGCGAGATTCGCCGCGATCAACAGCGCGACCGCCGTGTGCTCGACCGTGCCCCGCCTGCCGTACAACCCCGTGAGCCCGCCGCTCACGTATCGCCGCTGCGATCCCGCAGAGCTCGGCTGGCCACGCATGACGGCACACGGGCGAGAGGCAACCTTTGCCGTCGAGCGCACAGCGGTCCAGATATCCGCGTGCTGGTCGAGCTATCGAGACAGCGTGACGAACGCTTACGACTCGGCGCCACCTGGAAATTACGATATCGCCGGCAGCCCAGTTACCGTCGCCAGCACGTTCGTGCAATGCCACATCGATGGACATGACCCAACGGGCGAGTTGGACGCAATTGGGTGCCGGTCCGGCCTGCCCACAACGGATCAGGGAAGTGCTATGTCGGAAGCCGTCGGTCGTCCGATCGCGAATACGGTTACGGCGTATGCCTGCTACGTCTGGCGTCCCCCGCTCGCCGGCTTCTTGTTGATACCTGAGACCGTCATTCAGCGAGCTGCGATTACGGAGGCGATCCAGCGACAGCAATGACAAGAGACATTCGGCCCATGGACCAACCGCATCCGCGTGGACAGATCCTGATCGTCACGGCCGCCACCATGATCGTCCTGCTGGCGATTGCCGCGCTGGTGGTCGACCTCGGAATGTCCTGGATGCTGCGTCGCCAAGAGCAGAATGCGGTGGATCCAGCCGCTATCGCAGCGGCGCGCTGGTTACGCGACCCTGTCACTCTCGCGCCGACATGGAATCCCACCGAAGCGTGGAACGACGCATGCGCCATGGCGCGCGAGAATGGATTCTTCGAGAGTGATGACGCTGTCTGCACGGCGGCGAAGGCCTCTGGGGCCTTGCAGGTCCACTCTCCCCCAATCTCGGGTCCACATTCCGCGGCGGTGGGGTTCGTACAGGTGATCATCCGCGAGACGCACCCGAGCTTCTTCGGACGCATCCTCGGCCGGGATGTCGCGGTGGTGACTACGGACGCAACAGTGGCGAATACCACGGGTGCGTCCAACTCGGCATCACTCGTTGCACTTGATCCCACGTGCGATAGCGGTCCCGGGGGAAAGATCAGCGGATCAAACGCGACGGTCGAGATTGTGCCTGCTACGGGGTATGCGGGGCCGGGCGGATACGTGCATGTGAATTCCAGCTGCGCTACGCACACGAGCGGCGCACCAGACCAATGTACGAACGGGACGACCGATCTAAGGATCGACTCTGCAAACCTGATCACTCCGCATGCGTATGTCCACGGCGAGTGCACGCTCAATGGTTCCGGTGCGAACCTGACCTGCGCGCCCGGAATTGTCGACTGCCTTACCGAGGGCGCAACCCAACTGGGGGATCCGCTGGCGTCCCTCTACCCGCCGACGTTTGCGGAGGTTGCCGCGGCGTACGGTCCTGCGCATTGCCCGAGTGGCTCTGAATCGAGACCAACCGATCCTGACGGCTGCGAACTGAAGACCAACATCTGCGACAACGATGGCACGGACGCGTGTGAGTTGGAGCCTGGAATCTACTACGGCGGTTGGACGATCGGCAGCAGCGTCGAAGTCAAGCTGGAGCCCGGGATCTACATCATTGCAGGCGGCGGGATCAGGGTAAACACGGGCGGCATCGAGACGATCAGCGGCGATCCTACGGTCGAAGCGCGCGCCATGATCTTCTCCACCGATAATCCAACTCGCTGTCCCGGCAACCCTGGCGATCCGGATGCGTGCCAAGGGCCAATCCGTATGCAGGCGAACGCAGAGTTTGCAGCACGAGCCATCAATCAGAACACCTGCGACGCCCAGCCAATCACCTGCCCGTATCGCGGGATTCTCTTGTGGCAGGATGGCCGCGGGACTAATCCGGACGAAGAAATCCGGCTCGGCGGCCAGAACAGTTCAATTGTTTCTGGGACGATCTACGCTCCAAAAGCGGAGGTGATTCTGAATGGAGGAGCGCACGGTACGGGTTGCGGCGGCGCCAATCCAGCGTGCCTATCCGTGCAGATCATCGCGTGGCATTTCACCATCACAGGCGGTGGCTATATCCGCATGCCGTACGACCCCGCCGGGCTCTGGCAGTTCCCCCACCGCGGACTTGTCGATTAGGTCAGGAAGGCTCGAAGGGACCCTCCGCTGCTAGACGCAGCCCAAGCGCGACCGCTTCTCTCGGATCCCGTGCCCGGTGAACGCGCGGGCCGCCAAGACGGTGCTCCGACTCGACGCGCCATGAGCTGAGCGCCACTACGTGGCGTCCCATCCGCAGCGCCAGGCCGATCTCCGAGAGTGTGCCGTGCCGGCCACCGACGGCGATCACGGCATCGGCGGCCGTGACGACGACCAGGTTGCGCATGACCCCCAGGCCGGTGGCGATGGGGAGCGACACGAACTCGTTGGCCTCGGACGCATCGGCCCCGGGAAGGATGCCGATCGTCAGGCCGCCGGCACCTCGCGCGCCGCGCGAAGCGGCACGCATCACACCGCCGAGGCCGCCGGTGATGACCGTCGCGCCACCACGGGCCAGCTCGAGGCCGATCTCCTCGGCCCATTCCAGGATCCGATGTGCGTCCGGCCCGCTCGGCTCGCCGTCGCCGATCACCGCGACATAGGGCGGACGGACCGTGATCGGTCGCTCAGACACTGGCGGGCACCCCCAGCTTCATGGTCGCCAGCGTCTCATATTGCGCGGGTCCCCTGCCGAGATGGCTGCGCATCAGCTCGATGCGGTCGGCAACCAGCTCACCCTCGGGAGCCGATGCGGCCGCCAGCCACGGCCGCAGGTCCACCGGCTGCCGCCGGACCCGCGCAAGCGTGAGGTGTGGGCGGAGCGGCCGCGACATGTCGAGGCCGAGCGCTGCGCCGACATCGGCCGCCAGCCTCGCGATCCGGGCGTCGCCATCCTCGATGCCATACCAGGCGATGCGGGCACGCGCGGCGGTCGGAAACGCGCCGAGGCCGCCGGTTGTCGCGGTCGTCGCGCCATGTGCCTCGGCGACCGGCGCCAGTCGGTCGAGGAGCCCGGACACGGCTGAGGCCTCGGTCGAGCCGAGGAACGCCAGGGTGAGGTGCCACGACGCTGGATCGGCCCAGCGGAGGTCGGCGAGCGCATCGTCGTTCCGCCACTTCTCCAGGGGCTCACGCAGCGCCTCTCGCAGCTCCTCGCCGATGGGCACCGCCACGAAGAGGCGCCAGCGCTGG
>DASQLS010000128.1:0-2926 GCA_035629915.1 Candidatus Limnocylindrales bacterium
GCGGCGTGCGGCGCATCCCAGTGGCAGACCATCCGGCGCGTGATCCTGCCCAACATCCGGACCGGCATCACCACCGCGGCGATTCTCGTTTTCGCACTCGCGATCGGCGAGTTCGCGCTGGTCAAGGTGCTCGCCTCGTCGATCGTGACCATTCCCGTCTGGAGCGCGTCGGCGATGAACGCGACGGGTGGCAGCATCGCTCCGCTGGCCGTCGTCACGACCGTCGTCTTCATGTTGCTGTTCGTCCTCTCAGCCGGCGTCGCGTACGTCAATCGCGGGCGGCTGACCCAGCAGCTGCCCGGAATCGGCGAGGGTGGCGTCACGGGCGGCCAATGAGCGACATAGCGCTGGTCGGCGTGACCAAGGCATTCGGCACGGTCCTGGCACTTGACGACGTTTCGATCGAGGTCGCCGAGGGCGAGCTGATCGCCCTGCTGGGACCATCCGGCTGCGGCAAGACGACGCTGCTGCGCATCGTCGCCGGCCTCGAGCAGCCAACTGGCGGGCGGGTGCTGATCGCCGGCGAGGACGTCACCGACCGACCGACGCGGGAGAGGCCGATCGGGCTGGTTTTCCAGAGCTACGCGCTCTTCCCGAACCTGACCGTGCGCCAGAACGTGAGCTTCCCGCTCGAGGTGCGCGGCTGGACGGCGGCCGCCACCCGCGCCCGGGTCGACGAGCTGCTCGATCTGGTCCGCCTTGGCGTACAGGCCGATCGTTATCCCAACCAGATCTCGGGCGGGCAGGCGCAGCGCTGCGCGCTGGCACGGGCGCTGGCGCCCGACCCGGCGGTGCTGCTGCTCGATGAGCCACTGTCCGCACTCGACGTCCTGGTACGGACCCGGCTGCGTGACGAGATCCGCCGCGTCCAGCAGGAAGTGGGCACGACCACCATCTACGTCACGCACGATCAATCCGAAGCGCTCGCGATTGCCGACCGGGTGGCGGTGATGAACCATGGCCGAGTAGAGCAGGTCGGCCCGCCGCGGCGCATCTACGGCCAGCCGCAGACCGAGTTCGCGGCGAGCTTCGTCGGCAACCGCAACGCGATCGAGGTCGAGGTGCACGGCGGTCGCGTCTCGCTCGGCGCCCTATTCGATGTCCCTGCCCCGGCCGAGGCGAACGGCCGGGTGATGTCCTATTTCGCGCCCGAGAGCGTCCAGGTCCGCCCTGCGCCGCGCGCAGGGTCGGGTGGGGCCACAAAGGCACAACCGGCGACGGTCACCACGATCGGCTTTCACGGCGCGCTGACGCGACTCCAGCTGGCGACCGAGATCGATGGACGGCCGGTCGTCCTGAACGCCGACCTGGCCAGCCGGCAGGCGCTGGACTTCGAGATCGGCACCGAGGTCGAGCTGCTGGTCGACACGGCCGACGTCAGCTGCTTCCCGCTGCCCAAGCCGGAGACCTGATGCCAGCCGGCGCGGACGGTGGGCCGACCACCCGGCCGTGGCCGCTTGCCGTTCGCCGCGCGTCGTCGCTGCCGCCACTCGCCTGGCTGGCGCGAGTCAGCGCCGAAGGCGTTGACGTCGTGTGTGGCACGTCAGTCCGTCATGAGGGCCGTGTCGTCTTCGAGGGAACGTGGGCCGGCCCAGCCGGCCTCGATGCCCTCCCCGAGGCGACGACGGTCTATGGCTCGGGCCTGGTTGTGGATGCCGAGGGCCTGCTGGTCGTGCCGCCAAGCCACACGGTCGAGGGCGTCTGGGCGGCGCGGCACGCGGACACGTTGATCGTCGCGAACTCGTTCGTGGCCGTCCTCGTCGCAGCAGGCCTGAGGCTCGACCCTGCCGCGCAGTACCCGCTCCACTTTCGCCAGGTGGGGCAGATCAAGTGGCCTGCGCTCGAACCGAAGACCGGATCGCTGCGCAACCACACGGCCGAGATTCCAACGCTGGACGGGCCGCTTCATGGCCATTTCTGGGAGAACCTACGGATCGGCCGCGACCTCTCGCTGACCGTCGTCCGCAAGCCGCGCGAAGCTCCGTTCGAGTCGTACGACGACTACCACGGCCGGCTGATCGCGGCCGCTGCGCAGCTGCTGTCCAACGGCCGGCCGTACGAGCCGATCGTCGCCCTGTCGGCCGGCTACGACAGCACCGCGGTCGCGGCAGTCGCAGCCGGGTTGGGCTGCGACCGGGCACTGAGCCTGGCGACAGCTCGTTCGTTCGCGACCAAGGAGATCGTCGTCGACGAGGGAACCGAGGCGGCGGCAGCGCTGGGAATGAAGGTCGAGCTGTTCGATCGGCTGGCGTATCGGTCGCGCACCGACCTGCCCGAGGCCGACTTCCTGGCCACCGGCACGTCCGGCGAGGACGTGGTCATGTCGGCGTTCGAGCCACGCCTCCATCGAGCGCTGCTGCTGACCGGCTTCTGGGCGGGTCACATCTGGTCGTCATCGCCGGTCTATCCGCCGCCCGGCGTGCCCGCCGGCGACTACTCCGGCGGCTCGCTCGGCGAGCACCGTCTGCGCGCCGATTACCTGCACGTGCCGCTGCCGTTCTTCGGGGCGCTCGGCCACTTTGGCATCGCTCCGTTCGTGGATCAGCCGGATATGCGGCCCTACTTCGTCGGCGGCCACTACGACCGGCCCATCCCGCGGCGCATCGCCGAGGAGGCGGGCGTCAGGCGGGGCACGTTCGCGCTCGCCAAGCGGGGAGCGGCGAGCATGCTGCAGCGCTCCGGCCGGGCCGGCTTTGCTCCCGCCACCGCAGCCGACATCGATCGCTTCGCGGCCGCTGAAGGGGGGCGCGTCTCATTCACCGTCATGCCGGGCGTCGGCCGGCCTACGCGCGCGCTCATCAAGCTGACCAGGAAGGTGCCGCTCGACTGGCTTGCGCGACGCCTCGAGCTACGCCGGCTGAGCCGCGCTCATTTCGAGCCGCGGCTGGGAAATCTGTTGCTGCGCTGGGCTGTAAGCGTCGTGGCG
>DASQLS010000129.1:0-3486 GCA_035629915.1 Candidatus Limnocylindrales bacterium
TTGAGACGGCCCGACGTGGGAGTCGGTGGCGCGCATGACATCGGCCAGCTCGTTCTGCGGGCGCGCCGTGGCGGCCGGCTCGACGGCAACGAGCTGCTCGAGATCATGGACACGCTCGTCGCCGCGGGCAGGCTCAGCGACGCCCTGCGCGACGAGCGCCCGCCACTACTTCATGAGCTCGGCCGCTCGATCAAGCCGCTCCCCGTGCTGCGCAACAGGCTCGAGCAGAGCCTCGATCCCGCCGGAATGTTGCTCGACAGTGCCTCGCCCGCGCTCGGCGGCCTGCGTCGAGCGGTTCGCGTCGCGTACGACCGCCTCAGGGCGAGGCTCGAGACGATCGTCCACAGCAGTGATCTCGGCGCGGCGCTTCAGGAGCCCATCGTCACGTTGCGCAACGGCCGCTACGTAGTGCCCGTCCGCGCCGACGCTCGTGGCCGAGTGAAGGGCATCGTCCACGACCAGTCGGGGAGTGGCCAGACGCTGTTTGTCGAGCCACTGGTCGTCGTCGAGCTGGGCAACACGTGGCGCGAGGCGCAGCTCACCGCGCAGGCGGAAGAGGAGCGAATCCTCGACGAGCTGTCCGGCCTTGTCGCCGCCCAGGCCGAGGCACTCGATGACACTCTCGCCGCCCTGGCCACGTTCGACTTCTGGATCGCCCGGGCCCGACTCGCCGGCGAGATGGACGCGGTCCGGCCCGAGACGGTGGAGCGCGACGATGTCGAGCTGCTCACGGCGCGGCACCCGGGCCTGACCGGCCGAGTGGTGCCGATCGATATCCGCCTGGGCACCGATTTCCGCGCACTGGTCATTACCGGGCCCAACACCGGCGGTAAGACGGTGGCCCTGCGCACTCTCGGCCTGCTCGCGCTGATGCATCAGTCCGGAATGCACGTGCCCGCCGCGCCCGGCTCGCGGCTGCCGGTCTTCCGCGATGTCTTCGCCGACATTGGCGACGAGCAATCGATCGCCCAGTCGCTGTCAACGTTCTCCGGTCACATGCGGTCCATCGTCCGCATCGTGGAGGAGGCCGGTCCCGGATGCCTCGTCCTGCTCGACGAGCTCGGCGCGGGCACCGATCCGACCGAAGGCTCCGCGCTCGCCCAGGCCCTGCTCGATCATTTCGTCGCTGCCGGGGCGCTTGTCGCCGCGACGACTCACTATGCCGAGCTGAAGGCGTATGCCCACAACTCTCCCCAGGCCGAGAACGCGTCGGTCGAGTTCAACATCGAGACGCTGTCGCCCACTTACCGATTGCAGATCGGCCTGCCGGGAACGTCGCAGGCGTTCGCGATCACCGCCCGACTCGGCCTCCCACAGGCAATCGTCGAGGATGCCCGGTCCCGATTGGATCAGTCGCAGGCTGAGTTCGAGCAGACCCTCGTTTCGATCCGCGAAACACAGATGACCACTGAAGAGGCGCTTGCTCGCGCCACGGAGGCCGAGGAACGCGCCCGCGCAGCGCGACGCGAGGCAGAGGAAGAACGTTTGCGAGCGCGGCGAGAGCGCGAGACGGCGCTTGAGGATGCGCGAACGGAAGCGCAGCGCGCTCTGGCGGAGGTCCAGGAGGAGATTCGCGCCGCGCGCGAGCTGCTCGAGAGAGAGACGCTGACCGACGTGCGCCTCCAGGAGTCGGCCGCGCGGCTGGCCGAGAGAGGAACGACCCTCTCAGAACCGGTGGCGACATTGGACGAAGACACGGAACCGGTAGCACCCGAGGTAACGGTAGGGGTTACGGCGCGCTCGCGCGACGGCTGGCAGGGGACCGTCGCCGAAGTCGAGGCGGACAGTGGCTTTGCCACGCTCGCCGCCGGCGCGATGCGCGTTCGAGTGCCGATCGATGAGTTGCAGGTCGTCGCCGGGGCGCCGGCGCCCATGCCGGGTGAGTCGATCATGCCCCAGGCGCACCGCGTCATACCGACCAGCCTCGATCTACGTGGGGCGCGCGTCGAGGAGGCGCTCGAGATGCTCGAGAGCTACGTCGATGGCGCTGCGGTCGCCGGCGCGCAGAGAGTGACGATCATCCACGGCCATGGCTCGGGCGCGCTGCGCGACGCGCTGCGCGCCCGGTTGAGCGGCCATCCGCTGGTCAAGAAGTGGCGCGCCGGCGAGCGTGGCGAAGGCGGCGACGGCGCCACGATCGTCGAGCTCTAGCGGCGCGATTTAGGATGAGATCGACCGTGGAAAAGCCTCGCCTTTACGCCGCTGAGATGGAAGCCGAGCGCGTCGGCTGGTACGAGATTGTTCGCCTGGTGAGCACGTTGACGCCCGACGAGTGCCTCGTCCCCGGCTACCAGCGAGATCCCGACTGGACGGTTCGGGACGTCGTCGCACACGTCGGCACCTGGTTGGCCGAGGCCCAGGCTCAATTCGAGCGAATGATCGCGGGCACTTACGGCGGGCATGAGATCGACATCGACGCGCTCAACGCGCAACTGCTCGAGGCGATGCACGACCAGCCGTGGTCCGTAGCGTGGGTCCAGGCCCGAGCAGCACGGACGCGGATGCTCGACGAGTGGTATCTGCTGTCCGAACCAACCGACGAGGCGGCATGGTGGATACGCAAGTCGGCAATGGATCACTACCAGGAGCATCTGGGTCGGCTACGCGAATGGATCCCAGAGCTCATCGCCCGGCGGGCCTGACGCGAAGGAACGCCTAGGTCGGACCCGGTGAGGGCGGATCAGTCGGTGGCGGTGGATCGGTCGGTGGCGGTGGATCGGTCGGTAGCGGTGGATCAGTCGGTTGCGGCGTTGGCTGGTCAGTCGGCGGTGGCGGCGTTGGTTGGTCGGTCGGCGGCGGGGTCGGCTCGAGGCTCGGCGAAACGGACGGCGAAGGCGACAGCGACGGCGACGGAGACAGCGATGGGGACGGGGAGGGGGCCGATGTGCACGATTGCGTCGGCGGGAATGGAGCTCCCCACGATCTGCCGTAGGGCGTGGTGCGGTTGTTGAAGATGTAGCTCGTTCGTGTCTGCACGGCAGGGTCTGGTCCGCCGGGCGTGCCTGGACCCTGCTTGGCGCGCGCGATCCAGTCCTGGTTGGCAGCCTGCCAGTCGGGTCGGCCGGCCTCGACTCCCTCGAGAGCCAGGAAGCCGCGCGTCTCGGGCGTGCCGGCGCACCCGTCCGCCCAGATGAGCCATCGGTTCTGATCGTCCTCGCCGGCGGCCGGGTTGGCCATGACCGTGATGCCGACCTTGGTGTTGTCCTCGCCCGGCACTGTCCCATCGATGAACACTTCGGTCACGCGCTCGGAGGTGAACTGCGTCGGGCGCATGCCGCTCCACGCGTCAACCTCAGCATCGACGATGCCGGCGGGCCGCGCGAAGTCGTGCACCGGCCACGGTGAGCTGACCTCGGTCAGGAAGCCGCTCCACATCGGCGCGGCCACGTCCGTCGACAGAACAGGGTTTTCCGCGGTCAGGACGGGCGAGCCATCGCTGTTGCCATTCCACGCTCCGACGACGAGTGCGTATTCGCCGGCGGCGCG
>DASQLS010000130.1:0-13095 GCA_035629915.1 Candidatus Limnocylindrales bacterium
GAGGTGCGCCGCGTCAGCCGGTCGACGCGCGTCGAGCCGGCCGGCGACGATTCGGCCCTAGGCGTGCGGTCGAAGTGCATACCCGACCCCGCGCACGGTGCGCAGCGCATCCTTCCTGCCCAGCGTCTCCAGCTTTCGACGCAGGTAGTGGACGTAGAGATCAACCACGTTCGAATACACGTCCGGCTCCGCTCCCCAAACTGAATCGAGGATCTGCTGGCGCGTCACGACCTGATCGGCGTGGCGAATGAGGTAGCCGAGCAACGCGTATTCGCGCGCCGACAGCAGTTCGCTCTGGCCATCGACCGTGACCTGGTGCCGATCGGGATCGAGCTGGATATCGCCCGCGGCAAGGCGCTGCGGTACAAGGTCTGGCCGACGTCGGGTAAGAGCCCGAATTCGGGCCAGCAGCTCACTGAACGCGAACGGCTTGGGCAGGTAGTCGTCGGCGCCCGCATCGAGGCCCTCCACTCGATGCTCGAGCGCGGACAGTGCGGTCAACATCAACACCGGCGTAGCGATGCCCTTATCGCGCATCGCGCGCAGGACGTCGTCACCGCTGATGCCGGGCAGCATCCGATCGAGCACGACGACGTCGTAACGATGCCCGTCGATGAAGGCGAGTGCCTCTTCGCCGTCCTGGGCAAGGTCGGTCGTGTAGTGCTCGGCGGCGAGGACGCGGCGTATCGCGGCGGCCATTCGTGGCTCGTCTTCGACCAGAAGGATGCGCATCAGGTCTTCATGTAGCGCACGCGCGCGACTGCACGCAAGGGCTGCGGGGCCTTTCTTTGAGAACGCTCATCGACCTTCCCGTTGCGTTGGCGAACCCCAATTCTGAGCAAAGGAACGCCAAAAGGCGCGTTGCAAGACTGGGCCGCAGGTCACATTCATGCGGAGGCTCAGTCAGAAATGGTTCACAAGATCGCGCTCCTGGTCGGCGGCATCGGAGCTGCCGTGGTCCTTGCCGTCGCCCTGGTGGTCGGCGGTTTCGTACCTGCCGACCCAGTGTCGGCGGACGGTGCGATCGGTGGCTTGAGCACCGAATCGGCCGATCCCAACGCCTCGCCAAGCCCCACGGCGAGCCCGGACGCCACTGACGACGCAAACGATGGCACGCGCAAGGTCGTCGACACGATCTTCGTCCTGCCCTCGCCCGACGCGACCAGCGACCCGGGCCGCGGCGGCAACAACAACCGCGGCAATGACGACGACAGGGAGGGTGACGGCGACCGCAGCGGCCCCAATCGTGGCTCGTCCCAGGACCAGGTGAGTGCCCCAGCGTCGACGTTCGATGACGACGGCCGCCATGGACACGACGATGACGACGATCACGATCGACACGGCGGCCACGACGATGACGACGATCACGACAGGGACGACGACGACCATGGGCGCCACGGCCACGATGACGACGATGACGATCGGCACGACGACGATCGGGACGACGACTGATGGCCGAGCTGTCGCCACTCCCCCCTCGACCATCACGCACTGCCGGGCGGCCGCTCCCACCTCGGCCAGGTGAAGCCGCCACAGCTCCCGTTGCTGCGTCGGTCGCGCCAATGCCATCCCAGGCTCCTCAGCCGGCCGACGTAGCGGCGCCACCCGTCCGACCGGCTGTTCCCACGCCCCCGGCTCCGACTCCGACTCCGGCACTGCGGATCAGGCCGGACGCACGCCCGATGAGGGTGGTGTACGGCGCCGGCGCAGTCGCAGCGGTAAGTGTCATGGCCGTTGGCCTGTTCAAGCCCGACTTCGGCGCCACCGCCGACCAATTGGTCAACCAGGAGGACGCCAGCTCCACCGATGTTCAGGCGCTCGGCGAATCGGCCGGCACGGAGGAGGCGCGCGATGGAGCCCGCCGCGACCGCGATCGCAGTACGCGGCGGGTCGTGCGCTATGTGTACCTGAGCCCGGGTGAGCGTGCGCCGCGCGGTGCAGAGGTGATCTCGACCGATGAGGCCGCGCGGCGTCTCGGCGCTGAGCCCGAAACGCGCCCGAACGCGTCGCGCTCGAACGACACGCGTCAGCCCAACCGGCCCAGCCAGCCTGCGGCCAACTCGAACCGCAGCGCCGACCGCGGCGGGAGCGACGCTCAGAACAACCAGCCGGCACCCAACCCGCGTCCACCGGCCCCGCCGGTCACGACGCGCCAATCGGGCGGCTGATGAACGCGCACGGCGAGCTCGGGCTCGCAACCTGGTCCGCGCCCTCCATGGGTGGCACGTTGAAGGTAGCCATCCAGGCCGATCCCGAGCAGCTCGACGCTGCCGCGCAAGAGGCACGCCGCGCCGCACAGCGTGTCGAGACGTGGGCCGCTCGACTGACCAGGTTCAGTGGCGAATCGGATCTCTCGCGGCTGAACCAGACGCGTGCACCGCAGGTTTCGGTGCGACCGACGCTGGCTGCGACTCTCCGCTGGGCCGCAGAAGCCGAGCAGCGCACTGAGGGAGTGGTTCGCCCGACGCTGCTCGATCAGCGGTTGGCGGCAGAACGGCTAGATGCGGACGCGAACGTCGATGCGGATCGCGAGCGGAAGTGGTCGATCACGCCGAGCGGCAGATCGTCTGTCGTGGCGCGATCGCAGGACGCTCGCTTCGACCTCGACGGCCTCGCCAAGGGCTGGATCGCGGATCGCGCCGCGGACCTGCTGGCGCGCTGGCCGAGCGCCGTGGTCGACGCCGACGGCGACATCTCGATCAACGCCGGCCCGAACGCCGAGTGGCTTGTCGGCGTCGCCGACCCGCGCGACGACGAGGCGACGCTCGCAACGCTCCGCGTCCGCGGTGGCAGCTCGTGGAGCGCCCGCTTCGGCGTCGCCACCTCGGGCACCAGCGTTCATCGATGGACGCGCAAGTCCGGCCGGCCCGCTCACCACTTGATCGACCCGCGCACCGGCCGGCCGGCAGAGACGGACGTGATTCAAGCCACAGTTGTGGCGCCGACCGCGCGCGAAGCAGAGGTGATCGCCAAGTCGGCGGTCATCCTCGGCTCGGACGAGGCGCTGCCATTCCTGGAACGCTCGGCCGCCTTGGCCGCAATCCTCCTGCTCGAATCGGGTCAGGTTGCCTGCCTGCCGGGGATCGAAGCATGGCTGGCGTGAAGCACTCGGGACTCAGTCCGCAGACGCGGCTGCTGCGTTGGGGACTCTTCGTCCTCGCAATCGGTGGAATTCTGATCGGGACTGGACCGGCCGCGGCGGGCGTCATCGGGGAGTGGCTCGTCGCCCACCAGGAAAGCCTGCCCTGGTACGCCAGTCGGCTGCTGGGCTTCCTCGCATACGGAGCGCTGGCCGCGTCGGTCATCTACGGCCTGATGCTTTCGACGGGCGTCCTCGATGCGATCGCTCATCGAGCCGTGTCGTTCACCCTGCACCAGGAGCTCAGCGCGATCGCGATCGGGCTGACCGCGCTGCACGGCGCCGTCCTTGCGCTCGACACCTTCGTGCGCACGACGGTCCTCGAGCTGATCGTGCCCTTCTCCGGGCCGTACAAGCCGGTGTGGGTCGGGATCGGCCAGCTTTCGTTCTACGTGATGGTCGTGGTCTACGCGAGCTTCTACCTGCGCAGTCGGATCGGACAACGTGGCTGGCGGCTGCTGCACTACACGACGCTGCTCGCGTTCCTCGGCGCAACCGCCCACGGCGTGGTCGCCGGCACCGATAGCCCGACCCCGTGGGCCTTCTGGATCTACGCCGGCTCGTCGGTAGCCGTCGCCTTCCTGCTCGCCTATCGGATCGCCATGAGCGTCGCCAAGACAAGGAGAGAGTCAGCATGAGCTTCGTAATCGCCGAACCGTGTGTCGATCGGATGGACCAGTCGTGCGTGGCAGTTTGTCCGGTCGACTGCATCAGCTCCGAGCCGGGAGCCGATCGCAAGTTCTTCATCGATCCCGACCAGTGCATCCAATGCGGCAGTTGCGCGAGCGTCTGTCCGAATGGAGCGATCTACCCGTTGAATGACGTGCCGGTGGACTGGATCGACTACGCCTGGATCGACGCGGCGTGGTTCCGCGACCGCGGCGTGGCGCGCGAGGTGCTGGGCGAGGTGCTGCAAGACGCGGCGGCGGCAGGGGTGACGGTCGGATGAGCGTCTTCGAACAGCCGACCCTCAGCCCCGTTGGCCCACCACCCGCATCGGCGCCAGCCAGTCAGCCGCTGCCTCGCTCGGCGCCGGCGCCCAACGCGACGCTGGCGACTCGAGTCGAGCTGACCGAATCCATGGCCATCTTCGGGATCGTCCTGGACAGCCCGATGATCGGCTTCAAGCCGGGGCAGTACGTGTCGCTCGGGCTGGCCCGCGACGACGGACTGCTCCAACGCGCCTACTCGATCGTTGCCCTCGGTGCGGACGGCTTCCGCGTCGAATTGTTCATCCGCCGCGTGCCGGATGGCGCATTGAGCCCTGTGCTCTGGACACTCGAACCGGGCGCCCGAGTCCGACTCGGACCGCCAAAGGGCCTGTTTGTGCTTGATGCAGACGATCCGCGGCCGCGTGTGTTCATCGGCACCGGCACGGGTCTCGCGCCGCTGCTGGCGATGCTCGGCGAGCTGGCCGCGCGCGGCGACGGGGCGCCCAACGTCCTCATTCACGGCGTGTCGTATCGCACCGAGCTCGCGTATGCAGAGCGCGTTGAGTCGTGGTTGGGAGGCGGGCTCGATCTTTGGTATATCCCGGCCGTGTCACGCCCCGACGACTCGCGCAACTCCGGCTGGACCGGCACAACCGGCCGTGCCGATGCGGTCCTCGCCCGAGTTCTCGGGGAGGATCGCAGCCTGGCCGCCGGCGTCGCCTACATGTGCGGCAATCCGAGCATGATCGAGGCGTGCAGTGCCGTGCTCACGGAAGGTGGCATGGCCGCAAGCGACGTGCGATCGGAGCGATTCCACACTCCAGCCGCCGGTGCTCCCGTGCTTCGGCAGATGTGACGCACTAGCTGTCACACGGAGGTCGTAGCCTTCGCGTAGATGGCAATGTCGGTTGCGGAGCGGGTGACGTCAGTCAGCGGAATTGAGCTAACAGAAGAGCAGCGCACCGCTGTCGAGTGGGACGACGGGCCGCTGATGGTCCTTGCCGGCGCCGGCACGGGCAAGACGACGGTCGTTGTCGAGCGCGTTCGACACCTGCTCCAGACGCAGCCGGACCTCGCTCCGGAAAACGTGCTCGTTCTGACATACAACGTGCGCGCCGCTGCTGAGCTCATCGAGCGCCTCGAACAGCTGCTCGGTCTCGAGACCGCCAGCCGGCTGTGGGTTCACAACTTTCACTCGTTCGGCAATCGCATCCTGTCAGACCATCGCGCGGATCTCGGACTCGCCGAGAAGTCGGACGTGCTCGATGCCGTCGGCCAACGTTTGCTGCTGCGCGAGCTACGGCCGCAGCTCGCGCACTTCCTGTACCACGGCATGGCCCGCGATCCAAACGCTGCCGGGCGCTTCGCGGATGTCATCAGCCGTGCCAAGGACGAGCTCGTCACGCCGGACGAGTACCTCGCCTATGCGCACGGCATGCGCGAGGCGTTCGAGCTGACCTTCGGCGTCGGCGAGTTCGAAAAGACGCTCGATCGACTGCGCGAGCGCGACGTGCTCGGCTCGCTGTGGCAGGTCCAGGTCGTGCGCCGCGAGCTGTCCCGAGGCGGCCGGGACGCGGCCGAGAAGATCGCCAGCCGCGAGTCGCGGCGCGACGTGTCGGGTACCGGCGAAGCGCTGTGGTGGAACCAGCTCAGCAAGGAGCAGGAGCGCCTCGCGAAGGGCCTCATGCCCGACTACGTCAAGGATGCCGAGGCGCTCGACGTGCTGCGCCTGATCGAGGAGGCGGAGGCGTACACGGTCTACCAGCGCGCACTGCGAGAGCGTGGCCTGCTCGACTTCGGCGAGCAGCAGCTGCTGACCATCCAGCTGCTGACCGAGCGACCCAACATCCTGCGCCGCTACCAGGACCAGTTCCGGCACGTGCTCGTGGACGAGTTCCAGGACGCCAACATGGCCCAGATCCTGATGCTCGAGCTGATCGGTCGCGGGCCGGACAAGCCGGACAACGTGGTCGTCGTCGGCGACGACGACCAGTCGATCTATCGCTTCCGAGGTGCCAGCTACGCCGCCTTCTCGCAGTTCGGCGACCGGTTCGGCAAGCCGCCGGTGTGGGCGCCGGATCGGCCGGCTGCCACAGTCGTTCGCCAGCCTCTGCTCGACAACCGCCGCTCAACCGGACACATCCTGTCGGCGGCCAGCCGGCTGATCGACCGCAACCAGCAGCGCCTCAAGACCGGCGCCCTGCGGCCCATCAAGCCGCTGGGCGAGACGGTCAAGGTCGTTCATGCCACTGACGAGCAGGACGAGGCGGACGTGATCGTGGCCTGGATCAAGGACACCTTCGCCGAGTTGCCGTCGCCCAAGCGCTGGAGCGACATCGCGGTGCTGTATCGCAAGCACCGTCACCGGGACCTGATCGTCGAGCGACTGCGCAAGCAGGACATCCCGTACGTCGTCGTCGGCGGCACGGGCCTGTTTGCCGTGCCCGAGGTGCGTGACGTCGAGGCCGCGTTGCGGGTGGCGGCTAACCCGGACGACTCGAGCGCATTCGTACGCCTCCTGTCGGCCGGTCCGTGGCGGCTGGACGCGGCCGAGATCCTTCGCGTGGCCAATGCCGCCGCATGGGACGGTCGGCCGGTCTACCAGGCCGCGGCAGACATTCTGCGCGAGGGCCAGATCTCGATTTCCGAGCCACCTGCGGCGGCGCTGCGCGACGCGTCGGCAGATGTCGCCGTCTCGTTGCAGACGCTCTGGTCCGAGGAAGAGTTCGACGACAGCCAGCCGGAGACGATCCGCCAGCGGCGCAGCCGCGATCAGCGCGCCCAGTGGCGGCGAGAGCAGCTCGACACCCGCCTGCGCGTCAAGCTGGAGCGCTTGATGGCGCTGCTCAACGAGCTCGTACCGCGCGGCCAGCGCGACGGACCGTTCGCCGTCCTCGAGGATTTCCTGGTCCGGACGAACATGCTTCACGATTTGATAGCCGTCGAAACACCGGACGCGCAGCGAACGGTCCTGGCGGTCGCTCGGCTGATGCGCTTCGTCGCCGCCTGGCAGCAGTCGCACCCGCGCGAGAGCCTTGGTCAGTTCGTGGCCTACCTGGACATGTACCAACAAGTCGGCGGAGATCTCGATACGGATCAGGCCGGCCGCGTCGAGGTCGAGGGCGTTCAACTGATGACCGTCTACCAGGCCAAGGGCCTCGAGTACGAGGCAGTCGCCGTGCCGCGCCTCGTCGAGGGCCAGTTCCCGGACACGCGCGAGGAGCAGCGGCTGCTGCCGATCAAGCTGCTCAAGCAGGAACCGCCGGCCGACTTCGCCATCGACGAGGAGCGCCGTCTGCTGTTCGTGGCCATGACGCGCGCCAAGAGCCGGCTGCTGCTGAGTGCGCTCCAACCAGCGGCGTCGAAGATCCAGCCCAGCCGGTTCGTGGCCGAGATCGAGCGCGGCTCCAACGACGAGCCGCCCATGTCGTCGGACGACTACGTGCGCATCGTGCCCGACGACATCACCGTCGAGCTACGTGCGCAGGGGCCACAGGCCGAGGTCGAAGAAGGCGGCCGCTCGATGGCCGAGATCACGCCCGAAACGACGACCCAGCTGCTTAAGCTGATGCCGGTGCCCCTTGCGCACGAGAAGCGCTTCCAGCTGCGCCGTCGCGCGGTGGAGATCATGGGCATGCTCGAGGGTCTCGCGGCGGATGATCACGAGGGCCGAACCGCGCTCACCAATGAGCTGGTCGAGGTCGCCCAGGCCGCCGCCGGCGCCGCCGAAGAGGCACGGCTGAACGGCCTTGACCCATTGACCCTCAACGTCCTGTCGCGCCACGCCCCGGCGGGTAAGGCGCTGCTCGAGCTGGCCGCGCTGCCGCAGACGTTCTCGCACTCGCAGCTGCGCACCTACTCCGAGTGCCCGCTGCAGTACGCGTTCCAGAAGGTCTATCGAATCCCGACCCAGGAGACGCCCGGCTACTTCGAGTTCGGGCACGTCATCCACAGCGCGTTCGAGGTCTATGCGCGCGCTCGGCGCGAGGCAACGGCCGCCGGTCTGCCGCCGCCCGGCTACGAGGCGCTCAAGGCCGCCTTCGACGATGCGTGGAAGCCGCGCAACTTCGCGGACGCGCAGGCCGCGCAGCACTACAGCAAGCGTGCCGAGCCGGCGCTGCGCCGCTTCTACGACCGGGAAGTGGCCAACATCGCCGAGGCGATCGCGTTCGAGGCAGGCTTCACGCTCCAGATCCCGGCCGGCGAGGGTGAGGATCCGGTGCTGCTGTACGGCATCATCGACCGCATCGACCGTCACGCGGATGGCACGATCGAGATCACCGACTACAAGACCGGCCGCTCCAAGAACCAGCTCGACGTGGACAAGGACGAGCAGCTGTCGGCCTACGCGCTGGCCACGGCGATGGGGGCGGTGTTCGACCCGGTGACCAAGGTGCCGTTGCCGGCCGCAACGAAGCTGACGCTCTATTTCACCGAGAACGACCTGGCCCTCAGCACGACGCGCACTCCCGAGCAGCTCGACGAGTTCAAGCAGTCGGTCATCGACAAGGCGCGACGGATTCGCTCGGGCGACTTCGCCGCGACGCCCGACATGTGGCGCTGCGGCCGGTGCGAGTACCGCCTCATCTGCCCCAGCCGCTACGGCTCCGACCGCGCCATCTGAGCGTCCGACGCCTGCGCAACCGGGGCGTGTCACACTTCGGCCCGTGATTCGACTTTTCGCCGCCCTGGTTGTCGCCGCCCTGATAGCTGCCTGCACTTCCGCGCCACAGTTGCCGCCTGCGTCACCAACCGCCAGCCCCAGCCCGGCCGCTACAGGCTCGACAGCACCGTCGCCTCCGCCGTCGGGCGACCTTCCAACCGACCCCGCAGCGTCGCCGACTCCAACAACTGCGCCGTCGCCGAGCCCGACCCCGGCCGCCACCGGCATCGAGGGCGAGCTGGTGGCACCGGGCGTGCTGACGGCATGCGTTGCGGTCGTCGGGTCACCGGCCGCCGGACTGACCGAGGAAGGCCAGCTCGAGGGTTACAACGTTGCCTTCGCAACCGAGCTCGCCAGCCGGCTGGGGCTCGAGATCGACGTGCAGCAGCCGCTGTTCGAGGATCTGATCGAGCAGGTTTCGAGTCACGCGTGCGACATAAGCGTCTCGTCGCAGAACATCACGTCGGCCCGTTCGGCCGAGGTGAGCTTCGTGCCCTACACACGCTCGAGCCAGCCTGTCGTCGTCGAGGTCGGCAACCCAGAATCGATCTACACCCTGGAGGATCTCTGCGGCCTGACCGTGTCGACCACCGCGGGGACCACGCACGTCGACCTTGTGGAGGGCACCGGGGACTATGTCGGGCAGGGCATCAATGACCAGTGCGCGGCAGGCGGCGGCGAGGGGATCGAGCTGCTTTCGTTCCAGAGTGAGCTCGAGGCGGTAACCGCGCTACTCGACGGCGATGCGGTTGCGTATCTCGGCAATCCGAGCTTCGTGTTCGACTTCCCAGACCAGATCGTGTATTCGGAGGCGGACCTTCCACCGGCCCAACAGGGCATCTCGGTCGCTCTCGACCACCCAAACCTGCTCGCGTCGATCGAGTCTGCCCTGGCAGCGATGATCGGCGACGGCGTCTACCGCGGGATCCTGGTCGAGTACCTGCCCAACGAGGAGTCGGTCGACGCAATCTCGATCCAAGAGGCGGCGCTCTAGGTCGTCTACTCCGCCGGCGGGAACCCCGGGCACGGCTCATCGTCGGGAAGCAGCGGATGGGCGTAGATCTGGTAGGTCACGTCGTCCGATCGCCACAACGTCAGCTCGTTCGCCTGTTCGAGCATCGGCCGAAGCGTCTCCAAATCCTCGCCCTCGATCAACGCGCAGCGGTACTCGTCCGGCTCACCGAACGACGTTCCGAGCTCGGCCAGCGGTTCGAGCGGCCAGTCGACCTCGGTCGCCAGCGCTGGGTCGGGAAGGTCCACGGCCTCGACAGGGAACGAGATCACCCGAAGTCGGTCGTAGATGTAGGGCGTGGGGTCGCTGGCGATCTCGTTGGGCAGGTAGTTGGGCAGTTCTGTCATCACGGCCACGAACTGGTTGAGCGCACCGACGTCCGCATCACCGGCGGCCATGTCGGCCACGTTGGTTGTGTGCGTGCCGTCGGCTGTCTCGACCGTGAACACCGTCACGCCAGAGTCGAACCCGGCCTCGCCGAGCTGGCGATCCTCGCCCTGCAACCCGGCCTCGGCGGCCCATTCGAGGACCTGCTCGACACCAGCCTGTGACAGGTGCGTGACGACCAGGTTGGGTAGTGCCGGACCGGGGTAGATCTCGATCTGCGGGCCCTGGACGATCAGCCGGCCGTCGCCGTACAGCGCGGCCGTCGGATACCAGCGGGCGGTCTCCCATGGCGGCAGCATTCCGCCCGTTTGCTCGACCTTCACGACGGCCAAGTCGGCGTCCAGGCTGGCACCGGCGCTCGCACTGGGTGACGGCGACGACGTCGGTGCGGTTGTTGGCCCCGTCGTCGGGCCTGGAGTCGGCGCGAGAGTCGGCTGATTCGTCGGGCTGGCGACCGGGGCGCCACTACAGGCGACCAGCAGCAAACCGAGCACGACGAGGTTGAGGCGGACGAGCGACTTCTTCATCGCCCGATAGACGCGCCGACGACCTAACGGTTCCGGCTACGCTGACGCAGATGACGAACGGGCAGGTGATGACGGTGACCGGGCCGATCGCGACCGACGCGCTCGGAGTCACCGACGCACACGATCACCTCTTTCTGCGCTCGCCCGCACTCGCGGGCCAAGAGTTCGAAGACCCGCAGCGCGCCATCGACGAGGTGCGCGACGGAAAGGCCAGCGGCCTGCAGTCGATCGTCGATCTCACGCCGATCGGTCTCGGGCGCCGGCCGGAGCTCTTGCGCGAGGTGTCGACGGCGACGGGCGTGACGATCGTCGGCGCCACGGGCTACCACCGTGATGCGCATTACCCAGACGGGCACTGGGTCTACGCGGCGTCCGAGGAGCTGCTTCTCGACCGAATGCTGGCCGATATCGAACAGGGAATGCATCCGCGCGACTGGGTCAATGACGCCCCACTCGATCCGGCGCGTGCGGGTGTGATCAAGCTCGGAGCGTCTCTAGATCACCTCAGTGCAGCCGAGAAACGCAGGCTCACAGCGGGCGCGGCGGCGAGCCTCGCGACCGACGTTCCGATCGTGGTCCACACGGAGGTAGGCACCTATGGCGATGAGTTAATTGACGCGCTATGGAACGAGGGGGTTGAGCCGTTCCGAGTCGCTTTGGCTCACGTCGATCGCATTCCCGAAACTGAGTTGCACGTCAACCTGTTGGAGCGTCAGGTCTATCTGGTCTACGACACGATCGGACGCACCAAGTACCACCCAGATGACGTTCGTGTGGACCTCATCGAAGCCGCTGTGTCAGCCGGTTTCGGCGATCAGATCATGCTCG
This sequence comes from Candidatus Limnocylindrales bacterium, assembly GCA_035629915.1. Taxonomy (GTDB): domain Bacteria; phylum Chloroflexota; class Limnocylindria; order Limnocylindrales; family CSP1-4; genus JALYGJ01. Next base: position 11,489 of record DASQLS010000130.1, read on the forward strand.
GCCTAGATCTTGGCCGGCGCGACTACTTCCGAGCCTACGGCGGCGGGCCCGGGCTGCGCCACTTGATGTCGTCGTTCGTACCACGACTGCACGAACGGATTGGTGGAGCCGCCGTCGAAAGAATCATGGTGGGGAACCCGGCCCGTTTCTACTCGGCTTCGTCGTGACCAGCTACGACGTGATCGTTGTCGGCGCTGGGTCCGCCGGCTCGTCCGCCGCGATCAGCGCCGCTCGCCTCGGCGCGCGGACGCTGCTCGTCGACCGGATGGCGTTCATGGGCGGCACCTCGACTGCCGTGCTTGACACTTTCTATGCCTTCTACACGCCGGGCGAGTCGCCCAGGCGCGTCGTCGGTGGCCTCGGCTGGGAGGTCGTCGAGCGGCTGATCGACGAGGGCGTCTGCTTCGAACGGCCGAACACGTACGGCGCGGGCACCGGCGTCACCTACGACCAGGAGACGCTCAAGGTCCTCTGGGAGCGCCTGGCCACGGAAGCCGGCGTGGAGATCCTGCTCCACACGTGGGCAACGGGCGTTCGTGTCGGCGATGGGCGAATCCAGGCGATCCGAACGTGGAACAAAGGCGGTGAAGGCTGGCTCGAGGCCAACGTGTTCATCGACGCTTCCGGAGACGCAGATCTCGCGGCGATGGCCGGCGTGGCGTACGAGGACTACTCGACGACCGGCCGCGTCCAGTCGCTCTCAACCCTGTTCCGTCTCGCCAACGTCGATGTCGCCCGCGCTGCGGAGACGCCCAAGGCTCGGCTGTGGGAACTGATGCGCAATGCGGCCGCGAGCGGTGAGTACCGGTTGCCGCGAACGGAGGGTTCGTGGCACCGAACGCCGTTCGCGGGCGTGGTGATGGTCCACATGACGCGCATCCCCAACATCGACGCGACTGATCCAGTCGCGCTCACCCAGGCCGAGCTCGAGGGCCGGCGCCAGGTGCGCGAGTACCACCGCTTCCTGCGCGATTGCGTGCCCGGCTTCGAGGCGTCGGTCGTTGTCGGAACGAGCCCGTCGATCGGCGTGCGCGAGAGCCGCCGGGTGATCGGTGACTACCAGCTCACCCGCGACGACGTGTTGACGGCGCGCCGCTTCGACGACGAAGTGGCGTTGTGCGGCGCGCCGATCGAAGACCACCATGCCGGCGGCGACACCGAGTGGCGCTACGTTCCGGGCGGCGGCGTGTACGGGGTTCCGTTTCGCTCGCTCCGGCCCACCGGGATCGAGGGCATGCTGATCGCCGGGAGATGCTTCTCGTCGACTCATGACGCGCACGCGTCGGCACGCTCAATGGCCACGTGCATGGCGATGGGCCAGGCCGCTGGCACCGCGGCCGCGCTCGCGGCCGCGAGTGGCCGCACTCCACGCGGAGTCGACGCGGCCGTGCTGCGCGAGAAGCTGCGCGACGGCGGCGCACTGCTCGAGCCCCTCGCGCCGACCGCACCTACGCAGCCGGTCGGCGCCTGATGGGCGACGCGACCGAGCTTCGCACGGGTGAGGTTGCGCAGCGCATCCGCGAGAACCGGTTGATCGTCATCCTGCGCCGCGTCGAGCCGCAGAGCCAGCTGCTCGAGATCGTCGACGAGCTCGCGGACGCCGGCGC
>DASQLS010000131.1:0-5119 GCA_035629915.1 Candidatus Limnocylindrales bacterium
ACGGACGAGCTCTGGCTCCAGGTCCGCCGCGTTCCCGATCAGGGCGATCGATTCCGCGCGACCCTCAGCCGCTGACGTTCGGGCCCATGTCAGCGCTTCGTCGACCGACTCGGTCATTCGATCGACATAGCCGATGTCGAGCCGCCGCTGCGCCCGCTCCCGATCGACCTCGATCACCAGCGCGACGCCATCGTTCATCGTTACCGCCAGCGGCTGCGCGCCTCCCATCCCACCGAGGCCGGCGGTGAGCACCACCCGGCCACGGAGCGTGCCGCCGAAATGCTGGCGAGCCAGCTCGGCGAACGTCTCATACGTGCCCTGCAGGATGCCCTGCGTGCCGATGTAGATCCACGACCCGGCGGTCATCTGGCCGTACATCGTCAACCCGAGGCGCTCGAGCTCGCGGAACGTGTCCCAGTTGGCCCACTTGCCAACGAGGTTGCTGTTCGCGATCAGGACGCGCGGTGCCCATTCATGAGTGCGGAAGACGCCAACGGGCTTGCCCGACTGGACGAGCAGCGTCTCGTCGTCGGCCAGGCTGCGCAGCTCGCGAACGATGGCATCGAACGCGGCCCACGAGCGGGCGGCCTTGCCCGTTCCGCCGTAAACGACCAGGTCCTCGGGCCGCTCGGCGACCTCCGGATCAAGGTTGTTCATGAGCATCCGGAGCGCGGCCTCCTGCTGCCAGCCGCGGCACGAGATCTCGGTTCCGCGGGGCGCCGTGACCATGCGCGATTTGGTTGCGACGACCATCAGTTCGAGTCTACGCCCGACTCCTGATCAGTCGTTACGTCGACCACTTCCGCGTTTGTCGCAGTGACCAGTTCCGCGGGCGCGATGTGGATGTTGACGCCGCGTTGGCCGCCGCCGATGGCGACCACCGGGAGCTCGACTATCGATGCGTCGGCGATCACTGGCCACGCATTGGTCGAGCCAAACGGCGTGATCGTGCCGCGCTCGTATCCCGTCACCGATCTCGCTTCGTCGGCATCGGGCAGCGACAGCCGGTTGACGCCAAGATGGGCGCGCAGCTTGGGCCAGTCGAAACGCCGACCACCGGGGACGAGCACGAAGACATAGTCGTCGACGCCGCGCCTGACGACGATCGTGCGCAGCAGCTGGTGCAGGCCGATGCCCTGTAGCTCGGCACTCTCTTCGGCGCTGCCGGCTGGTTCGGTCACGACGACGCGATGCGCAACATTCGTCGCCGATAACGCACGTGTTGCAGGCGTGTCCGGTTCCATCGCCAACGATTATCGTTCGGTCATGGCCCGCGACCGAGTGACCGTGACAGTCGGTGAGACGGTTCACGTTCGGAGAACGCCGGAAGAGGTGTTCGACTACACCCAGGACTACGCCACGCGCTCGGACTGGGACGCGTCGGTGTCCGAGGCCGAGGTGCTCAGCGAAGAGCCGCGTCGCGTCCGGGTCAACGTTCGCGGCGTCGGTCGGATGATCATCGAGTACCAGCTGTTCCGTCGCGGCGACCGGACGAGCGCCGCGTTCACGGAGATCGATTCGCGCTACTTCACGCGTGGTGGCGGGTCGTGGAGCTACGTCGCTCGCGACGGCGGCACGGAATGGACGCAGACGAACACGCTCGAGCTGAAACCGGGTGTTGTGGGTCGCCTCCTGGCGCCGATGGTTCGACGCAGCCTTGCCACTGGGATGCGCTCTGCGATGGCCAAGGCCAAGACGATCATGGAGTCCGCAACCGTCACCTAGAGCTCGCGGCGCATGACCGGGTAGCGCTCGTCGTCAACGGCAGTGACGAAACCCAGGCCGTGCCAGAAGGCCGGTCGCGCGCCACTCGACTCGTCCTCCGAGAGCGTCAGGTCCGGATACGCCTCGACCGCGGAAAAGCCGCGCTCGGTGAGGTCGCGGCAGACCTCCTCCACGAGCGCGCGCGCGTGGCCGCTGCCTCGCGCGTCGGCCGTTGTTGCGATGCACGTCACGACTGCGGGAAGCGGCGCGTCGGGCAGCTGCGGGTACAGCTCGCGCAGCCGTGACGCGCGGGGATAGGCGGACAGTGGCCCGAACTGGCAGTAAGCGACTGCCTCGTCGCCGGCGAGCAGCACCTTGGCGTACGAGCCGAAGATGCCTCGCCCACGGTCGAGCAGCGCCAGCTTGCGCGGCACTCCCTCGCGCAGCGGCCGCTCACGCGCCACGACCGGCGCGAACGGGTTGTCGGCCGGGACGGCAAACAGATCGTCGGCCGCCTCGAACGGATCTGCGACGGCCGACCGCGGCGCCGGCGCGAACGGATTTGGATCCTCGTCCCGGGCCGGAGGCGCGAACGGGTTGTCTGACTGTGCCGCGGCCGGCGCCGGGTTCGGAGCGCGCACCTCGAGCCACGATGGGCGGCTGACCTTCTGGCCGCGGTTCGCGTCTTCCCAGTAGTCGCACGTCCGATGATCGAAGCGCGGATCAGCGCACGGCGGAATGAGGCGGAACGTGTCCGGCCCAGAGATGTCGACGATGCGAACGTCGCTCATCGAGAAGCGCTCGGGCTCGGAATCGTCCGGGCTCGCCGGACGCGCCTAGAGGACCTCCCAGTTGACGTTGCCGGCGTTGTCGGTCTGAGTGACCTGGATGGTCAGCGTCTGGCCGTCGGCCGCCGTCGCCGTGCACTGGATCGTGTTGCCCTGGGCGAGTGGCGTGTCGTCGGGACAGCTGACCCCGGTGAGGCCGACGCCCGTCTGCTGCTGGAACTGGGTCGCGATGACCTGTTCCAGGCGCGCGTCGTCGAGGACGAGCGTCGTGCTGCACGCGGCGGCAAGGAGGGGCGCGGCGGCAACGGCGAGCAGCAGCCCGGGCCTGCGAACGAGGCGTGAGAACGTTCGGGTCATCGGTGCTCCTTTGTCTCGTGGACCTGTCGTCGGCGAGGACGAGTGATTCGCGCGCTGCATCATGAACCACCGTCGTCGATCAGGCCGGCAAGCGCGCCCGAGCGAACCATTTCAACCGCGCTCGAGATATCCGGCTGCGGGTCACGGTCGTCACCGAGATGGTCGACTCGTCCGCGCACCACGGAGTGCGCCTCGGCCACGCCGACGCCCGGCGCGAGCCCGCCGGCGCGCCTGAAATCGAGGCCCTGCGCCGCGCACAGCAGCTCCAGCGCAATCACGTGCTCGACATTGCGAATCAGGTCGCGCGCCTTGCGCGCTGCGATCGGACCCATCGACACGTGATCTTCCTGGTTGGCCGATGTCGGGATCGAGTCGATCGACGCAGGATGGGCGAGCACCTTGTTCTCCGACACGAGCGCGGCGGCCGCGTACTGGAAGAGCATCACGCCGCTGTTCAGGCCGGCGTCCTCGGCAAGGAACGGCGGCAGGCCGGACGAACGACCGTCGATCAGCTGGGCGATGCGACGCTCCGAGATCGAGCCGAGCTCTGCCACGGCAATCGCCAACATGTCCATCGCGAGCGCGATCGGCTGACCGTGGAAGTTGCCACCCGATATCACCCGTCCACCACCGGTCGCAGCGGCGGTCGAATCGACGTCGGTTCCGCCGGGGAACACGAGCGGGTTGTCGGTCGCCGAGTTGGTCTCGATCTCGAGCACCGCGCGGACGTACGTCAGCGCGTCCGCGACGGCGCCGTGGACCTGCGGCACGCACCTGATCGAGTACGGGTCCTGGACCTTGTGCGGCTGCGAGTGGTGCGAGCTCATCAGCTGCGAATCGCGCAGCAGGTAGCGCAGGTGACCTGCGATGCGCGCCTGGCCGGGATGCGGTCGCGCCGCGTGATACTCGGCAGCGAAGGCGACGTCGGTGCCGAGCAATGCCTCGGTGCTCATCGCCGCGGCCACGCTGGCCGTGGACAGCAGCCGTTCGGCGTCGAGCAGGGCGAGGATGCCGACCGCGGTCATCTGTTGCGTGCCGTTGAGCAACGCGAGGCCTTCCTTGGCGCCGAGGCGCAGCGGCTCGAGGCCGCGCAATGCGAGCGCCTCCGCGCCACTGACGTGCTGACCATCGACCTCGGCCCGGCCACGACCAATGAGCGGCAGCGCAAGGTGGGCGAGCGGCGCCAGGTCACCGGAAGCGCCGACCGAGCCCTGTTCGGGCACCTGTGGGTGGATGCCGAGGCGCAGGAAATCGACCAGCCGCTCGACGATCAGTGGGCGGCAGCCACTCTGGCCGCGAGCGAGCGTGTTGGCGCGCAGCACGAGCATCGCTCTGACGGTCGCCCGATCGTGGAGCGGCCCAACCCCTGCCGCGTGGCTGATCAACAGGTTCTCCTGCAGCCGATCGGAATCGGCGGGCTCAATACGCTGCGTGGAGAGGTCGCCAAAGCCGGTCGTGACGCCGTACACGGTCTCGCCGGCGGCGACGAGGTTCTCAATCGTCGCGCGGCTGGCCGCCATCCGCTCTCGTGCCGCGGCCTCGAGCGTCACATCCGCGCCGTCGCGTGCCACCCGCTCGACGTCCTCGAGGGTGAGGTCGAGCCCGGTCAGGGCGATGTCGTTCACAGGGTCGAGGATAGGCGGGCGCTCAGTCCCAGGTGACGCCCTCGAGGCCGCGCAGGTGGGCCACGTCATTGGCCAACAGCATCAGCGGACCGGACTCGCGACTCGACCAGCGGAGCACGGTCAGGTTGACCCAGTCCTGCTGAAAGCGGCGCCGGTAGTCGATCAGAGGCACGCCCATCACTACCGCGAGCAGCACCCGATTGACGGATGAATGCCCGACCAGCACGCACGTCCGATCGCCACCTTCGGCCTCCTGCCACGCGAGCAGGTCCTCGATCAGGGATTGGACGCGAACGGCGACCTGGCTGCCGTTCTCGCCGCCGCCGACATGGTGCTGTGACGGATCCGCGTCGTAGTCGTCGTACTCACCCGGGTACTTGACCATGATGTCCTCGAGCAGCTCGCCTTCCCACAGGCCGTAGTCGAGCTCCGTCAGTCGCTCGTCCTTGTGCAGCTCCAACGTCTCGGTCCGTCCGACCATCAGGATCTCGGACGTTTCCACCGCGCGTCCAAGCGGGCTGGAAACGAGCCTGTCGATCTGCACGCCTCGCAACCGCTCGGCCAGCGCCTGGGCATCGCTCCGACCGCGCTCGGTCAGGCTCGCGTGAACGCTCTGGCCCAGGTATTGCTCAGGCTCGGACCGGC
>DASQLS010000132.1:0-5225 GCA_035629915.1 Candidatus Limnocylindrales bacterium
GAGCTCTTCCTCGATGCGCAGCAGCTGGTTGTACTTCGCGACCCGATCCGATCGAGCGGGCGCACCGGTCTTGATCTGGCCGCAGTTGGTCGCCACCGCGAGGTCGGCGATGGTGGTGTCCTCGGTCTCGCCGCTGCGGTGCGACATGACCGCGGTGTACGAGGAGCGCGTCGCCAGCGCTCCGATCGAACGTTGGCATAGACGCCGATGATCACGCCCATCGCCGGCGCGAGCAGGAAGACGACCGTCTGGACCGGGATGATCAGCTCGAAGGCCATCACCAACACGAGCGCCATGCCAAGGCCAACCCAGCCGCCGAAGATCGCGCCGCGATCTACGAAACGCCTCATCAGCGCGTGTGCGCCAGCGCTGCGGCGCCCGGAAATCGCGCCGCTTCGTCCAGCTCTGCCTCGATGCGCAGCAGGCGGTTGTATTTGGCCACGCGCTCGGAGCGCGACGGCGCACCGCTCTTGATCTGGCCGGCGCCGGTGGCAACGGCGAGGTCGGCGATGGTGGTGTCCTCGGTCTCGCCGCTGCGATGGCTGATCACTGCGCCCCAGCCGTTGGCGACGGCGAGATCGATCGTGGCCAGCGTCTCGGTCAGCGTGCCGATCTGATTGAGCTTGACGAGCACCGCGTTTGCCGCGCGCTCGTCGATGCCGCGCTGGACGCGTTCGGGATTGGTCACCAGCAGGTCGTCGCCGACGAGCTGGACGCGAGCGCCCAGGCGGCGGTTGAGCTCTGCCCAGCCGGTCCAGTCATCCTCGGCCAGGCCGTCCTCGAGCGACACGATTGGATAACGCTCGGCCCAGTCGGCCCAGAAGTCGATCAGCTCGCCGGTACGCAGCGTCCGGCCCTCCTTGGCCAACCGATAGGTCAGCTCGCCATTGGAGTTGGCCGGGGTGTCGAGGTCGACCAGCTCACTGACGGCCGGGTCGAGGGCGATCGCGACCTCCTCGCCTGGCTTGTAGCCGGCGCGCTCGATGGCGCGCAGCACCAGCTCGATCGCGGCCTGGTTCGAATCGAGCGACGGCGCGAAGCCACCCTCGTCACCCTGCCCGGTGGCCAGACCCTTGTCGTGCAGCTCGGCGCGCAGGGCGTGGAAAACCTCCGTGCCGGCGCGCAATGCCTCGCTGTAGGTCGGCGCCCCTACGGGCATGACCATGAACTCCTGGAAGTCGGTCGAGTCGAGCGCGTGCTTGCCGCCGTTCAGGATGTTGAACATCGGCACCGGCAGTACTGAGGCGCGCAGGCCGCCGAGGTAGCGGTAGAGCGGCATCCCGTAGGCCGCCGCGACCGCGTGGGCGCAGGCGAGCGAGACGCCGAGGATCGCGTTCGCGCCGAGGTTGCTCTTGTTGGGCGTGCCGTCGAGATCGATCATCAGCTGGTCGACGCCCTGCTGGTCGGCCGCATCCTGGTCGAGCAGTGCCGGCCCGATTGTCTCGAGCACGTTGACCACCGCCCGGCGGACACCCTTGCCGCCGTAGCGCTCCTTCTCGCCGTCGCGCAGCTCGACTGCCTCGTGCGCACCGGTCGATGCGCCCGATGGCACCGCCGCGCGACCGACCTCGCCCGACTCGAGCACGACCACCGCCTCGAGCGTCGGGTTTCCGCGCGAGTCGAGGATCTCGTGCGCGTCGACGAACTCGATCGAGGTCATGCGACACCTGCCTTCGCGGTCGACTTCTTCGGCGCGACTTCGCGATCGAGCAGGACCGAGATGCCGGGCAGCTCGCGACCCTCCATGAACTCGAGCGAGGCGCCACCGCCGGTCGAGATGTGGGTCATCTTCGAAGTCAGGCCGAGCTCCTCGACGGCGGCCACCGAGTCGCCACCGCCGACCACGGCTGTGACGCCCTTTTCGGCCTGTTCGGCCAGCAACCGGGCGATGGCGCGCGTGCCGTCACCAAAGGTCGGCACCTCGAACACGCCGAGTGGCCCGTTCCAGAGGATCGTCTTGGCCGACGCGAGACCTTCCTTGAACGCCTCCGTCGTGGCCGGACCGATGTCGACCACCGACCACGAGTTGGGGATCTTGTTGACCGGCACGATCTTGTGCTCGGCGCCACGGGTGACTTCCTTGGCCACCACCACGTCGGTCGGCAGCAGGAGCTGGACGCCCTTCTTTTCGGCCTTGTCGAGGATCTTCTTGGCCTCATCGACGAGGTCGCGCTCGAGCAGGCTTTTGCCCACGGTGTGGCCCTGGGCCACGAGGAAGGTGTTGGCCATGCCGCCGCCGATCAGGAAAGAATCGACCTTCTCCATCAGGTGGTTGAGCACACCCAGCTTGCCCGACACCTTGGCGCCGCCGATGACCGCGGCGAAGGGATGCGCGACGTTCTCGAGCAGCTTCGAGAGTGCCTCGATCTCTGCTTCCATGAGCAGGCCGGCGTAGGCAGGCAGGTACTTGGTCACGCCAACGGTCGAAGCGTGCGCGCGGTGCGCCGTGCCGAACGCGTCGTTGACATAGACGTCGCCGTAGCTCGCCAGGGTCTTGGCGTACTCGTCCTCGTTCGCCTCCTCCTCGGGGTGGAAGCGCAGGTTCTCGAGCATCATCAGCTGACCCGGCTTGAGCCGCGCGACAGCGTCACGGGTACCGATCCCGAGCGGGTCGCCGGTGATCGGCACGGGCATGCGCAGCAGCGCGCTGAGCCACTGGGCCACCGGTCGCAGTCGGGCCGATTCGACGACCTTGCCCTTCGGCCGGCCCAGGTGGCTCATCAGGATCACCGACGCTCCGTGCTCGAGCAGGTAGCGGATGGTGGGCAATGCAGCGCGGATGCGCGAGTCGTCCTTGACCTTGCCGTCCTCGATCGGGACGTTGAAGTCGACACGGACCAGGACGCGCTTGCCCTGCGGGTCGAAATCACGGACGGTCAGCTTTTCCATGGATTTGGGCTCTCTATCTGGGCTGTCGGGCGGCTGTGGGCGGTAAGGAGGCGCGGGCCGGGGTCAGGCTGAGGCGGCGGAGGTCGCCTCCATCGAGCGATCGCTCGGCAGGCGCTGGCCGACGAACGCGACCAGGTCGGCGATGCGGCAGGAGTAGCCCCACTCGTTGTCGTACCACGAGACGGCCTTGACCATGTTGCCGAGCACCACGGTGTCCATCGCGCTGACGATGGTCGAGTGCTCGTCGCCCTTGAGGTCCATCGAGACGAGCGGCTCCTCGGTGTAGGCCATGATGCCCTTGAGCTCGCCCGACGCCGCCTTCTCGAACGCGGCGTTGACCTCTTCCTTGGTCACCTCGCGGCCGAGCACAGCAGTGAAGTCGACGACCGAGACGGTCACCGTCGGGACGCGGAAGGCCATGCCCGTGAACTTGCCCTGCAGCTCAGGGATGACGAGCGCGACCGCCTTGGCGGCGCCGGTGGCAGACGGGACGATGTTCTGCGGCGCGGCACGGGCGTCGCGCGGATCGCTGGCGGCCACGTCGAGCAGGCGCTGCGAGTTCGTGTATGCGTGGACCGTGGTGAGGAAGCCCTTCTCGATGCCGAACGTGTCATTCAGCACCTTGGCCACCGGCGCCAGACCGTTGGTCGTGCAGCTGGCATTGCTGATCACGTGATGCGCGGCCGGGTCGTACATGCCCTCGTTCACGCCGAGGACGATTGTCACGTCCTCCTTCTTGGCCGGCGCGCTGATGATCACCTTGCGCGCGCCGGCGTCAATGTGGGCGCGCGCCTTGTCCGCGTCGGTGAAGAAGCCGGTCGACTCGACCACGATGTCGACGCCCAGATCACCCCACGGCAGCGCCGCCGGATCCTTCTCCTTGAGCACCTTGATCTCGCGGCCGTCGACGATCAGCGCAGTGTCGGTGTGGTCGACCGTTCCCTGGTAGCGGCCGTACGTCGAGTCATAGCGGAAAAGCTGCGCGTTCATGGCCGTGTCGACGAGGTCGTTGACGGCCACTACCTCGACATCCGGCGCGCGCTCGATGATCGCCTTGAGCGACTGGCGGCCGATGCGGCCGAAACCGTTGATTCCTACGCGGACTGACATGTGGTGAACTCCTTCGTGCCCTGCCCGGGGTGATCTGACCTGCGGCGGAATAGTTCCGAGCCGCCGCGCACGTTGTGTCTGCGGGTGCCGACTTCATCGTCGGCTGTCGCGCCATGGGCGGTAAGGGCCGGATGGCCCGCTCCGTTCCTTAGGAAGCGCCTGGGTTGATATGCGTATCTTCGCCCAGAAGGGCAATGCCGACCAGCGGCACGGCGCCAATCAGCCCGACATCGTCGCCCAGCTCGGCGGGCACGATCTCCACGCGGGCGGCCTGGCGCTTGAACGAGTGCGCCCGGACGGCCTCTCGCGCCGGCTCGAGCAGACGATCGCCCTGGCCGATGGCGATGCCGCCGCCGACGATGATTCGCTGCGGGTTGAAGATGTCGACGATCGAAACGGCTGCTGCCGCGAACGCCTGCCGGGCGCGCTCCATGATCTGCGTCGCGACCGGATCGCCGCCTCCCTCAGCGGCGGCAACCTCGACCGCCGAGCGCGCGGCCAGGCCTGCCTCAGCCGCGATTGCTGCGATGCCCGTTCCCGACGCGAGCGCCTCGAGGTGGCCGCGCGCGCCACATCCGCACGGCGGTCCATCCATGTCGAGACTCAAATGGCCGAGCTCGCCAGCCACGCCATCCGGTCCGGTCATGAGCCGTCCGCCACTGACCACGGCGCCGCCGATGCCGGTCGACACGGTCAGGTAGACGAAGTCGGTCAGGCCGCGGGCTGCGCCGAACTCGCGCTCGGCCAGCGCGGCGACGTGCGTGTCGCGCTCTATGGCCGCCGGCAGGCCGAGCTCGGTGGCCAGTGCCGGCGCGAGCGGGAAGCCCCACAGCGAGCGATCAAGGTTGGGCGGATCGAGCAGCTCGCCGCGCTCAACGTCGATCGGTCCCGCCGCGGAGATGCCGATCGCGACCGGTCGTGGATCATCGTCTGCCCCTGCGGCTCGCACGTCGGCCAGCGAGCGCCGCATCTGATCGACTGAGGCGTTGACGACCTCGTCAGCCGTTCGCGGTGTTGCCGAGGCGCGCCTACCGGAAAGCGTTCCGTCGCTGCGAACGACGGCAGTTCGAAGCTGAGTGCCGCCGAGATCGAGTGCCAGTACCGTGCGTCGTGATTCCGTCACTGAACGTGATTCCGCCACTGAAATGGAGAAGGGGTCCCGGCTCGTCGCCGGGACCCCTTCCCTCCCTCTGCTTTGGCGCCGATCAGGCGCCGATGCGGAAGAC
>DASQLS010000133.1:0-2726 GCA_035629915.1 Candidatus Limnocylindrales bacterium
CGAGCTTTGCCATAGCGGCACTGCTCGTGGCCGACACGAAGGTTGCCCAATCGCCCAGCGCCTCGGCTGCGTCGGCCACACTCTGCCACGCCGCCGTGTCATCGCTGCCACCTTCCGAACGAGCGGCGGTCAGTGAATTCAATGCCCGAAGCTCGACTCGCGGATCCCCACCTTCGCGCGCCAGCTCCACCGCGCGCTGCATCTGAGCCTCGATCGCGGGCGATGGGCCGCCCGCGCCCAGGGCTCCCATCGCCTGAGCGACGACGAGACGCGCCCGGGAGTCGGCGTCCGATTCGTCGCCCAGCTCGCTCAACACCTGCTCTGCCAGCCGCCGTGAGTCCTCGAACTGGAGCTGCTGGTACATGACGTCGGCCAGCGACGACGCGGTCCGTGCCAGGCCGGCCCTGGCGCCGAGCAACGAGGACGTCAGGTCGGCCTTGCCCTGCTGGATCTCGCCGGCACCGGCACGCAGCTCGGCCGCTCCGCCGGTCAGCGCCGCCGCACCCTCCGGTGAGATTCGCGCCAGCCATTCGGCTTGTCGGGCGAGCGCGTCCGACGCGCCCTCTAGTGCTGCCGATCCCTTGTCGAACCCAGCGCCGACGCTGCCGATCACCTGGCGGTAGAGCTCCATTGCCTTGGTGTACGCGGCAGCACCCTCGTCCATGTCGGCCGCAAAGGCGGTCGCGTCGCCGAGGCGTTCCCATCGGCGGGCCTGCTCGAATCGGGCGTCCTCGGGAGTGAGGTCGATCGATCTGCGAAACAGCTGCCGCGCAGCGTCGTGCGCGGACAGCGCGAGCGTTCCCGTCCCCGCACGCTCGTACCACCTCGCGGCTAGACGGCGTACCTCGTCGCGGTCGACGCCCTCGTCGATCTCGCGCGCGAGTGACGGCGCGCTGTCGAGCGCGGCGGAATAGTGGCCGGCGATCTGCTCTGCGATCTCGTCGGTTCGGTCGCCTGCGGCAGCCTCGAGCCAGCGCGCCAGTCGGACGTGGAGCCGGGCTCGCTCTGCACGCGCCAGGCTGGCGTAGCCCGCGTCGCGCAACAGGGCGTGGCGGTACGAGAACGCGTCACCCAGCACGGGCTCGTCAACTGGGCCGTCGACGAGCGCGCGCCGACGGAGCGGCTGCAGACCGTCGCCTGCGTCGGCGCCGAGCGGTTCGAGCGCTGCGACAGGAAAGCGTCGTCCGGCGACAGAGGCACGCCGCGCCAGGCGCCGCGCGGCCGGAGGGAGGTCGTCGAGCTGTGCGGCGTAGATGGATTGGACGCTCTGCGGCAGCGGGATCTCACCGGCCGGGACGGTCAGGCGCCAGCCGGCGCCGTCGGGCTGCGGCTGCGGCACCAGCGCGCCGACGCTGACCCACGTTCGCAGCAGCTCCTCGATGAACAGGCAGTTGCCGTCCGATCGCTCGGCGATGCGTTCAACCAGATCGTCCGGCAGCGCGTCGCCGACCAGGGCTCGGACGAGGCCGGCCGCGTCGGTCGCCTCGAGCGTGGACAGGTGGAGCACAGTTCGTGCGGCGGTGACGTCCTCCGCGGCCCATGCCGGTTGCGCTTCGAGGAGCGACGGCCGCGAGGTGGCAATCACCAGCCGACCGCTGAGCTCCGGTGGACCGCCGCGCTCGTGGCCCTCGCTTGCGGTCGACGCCTCGTCCAGAAAGGCCAGCACGTCGCCACCGGCCCAATGAATGTCCTCGATCAGCCACACCTGCGTGCGGCCAGCCGCGAGGGCGTTGAGGCCCTCGATCCAGGCCGCGAACAGGGCAGAGCGTTCGTCGCTCGGCCTGGCTTCGTCGGTTGCGGCCGGCGGCCAGGCGAGGGCAAGGCACGCGTCGACCACCACGTCGGCTCTGAGATCGGATGCGCCCGCGGCCGCCAGGTGGCGGCGAAGGTCACTCGCCGCGGCATCGCGCCCAACATCCGCCGGTGACAGCGCCTCTCCCATCAGCCGCGCGATCGGATCGAATGGCGACAGCGAATGGGGCCGCGCCCGGCTGCGCCAGATGACGCTCGCTCCGGCACCGCTACCGGTCGGCTGTTCCGCAATGCGTTCCGCGATCTCGCGCAAGAGACGCGACTTGCCCACCCCGGGCGGAGCGACGATCAGCAGCCGCTCCACGTTTCCGGATGTGGCTCGCTCATGGGCATGCGAGAGCAGCTCCAGCTCACTCTCGCGCCCGAGCATCGGGGCACGCAGCGCGCCCATTGCCTGTTCGCGCGATGCCGCCGGCTTCATGCCGATCACGAGCCGCGCAGCGGTCGGCTCTGCCTTGCCCTTCAGCTCGAGCGGCTGGACGAACTCCATCTCGGCCACGTCCGCGACGGCCAGGGCCGATGCCTCGCCGATCAGCACGCCGCCCGGTGGCGCTGCCGTCTGCAGCCGTGCCGCGGTATTGACCGTGTCACCAGTCACCCGGCCCTCGTTCGGTCCGCTCGCCGCGACCACGACCTCTCCGGTATTGATGCCAACGCGCAGGCGCAGTGCGTCATCCTCGAGACCGAGATGCGCACCGATCTGCTGGATCGCGTGGGTCAGTGCGAGCCCGGCCCGGACGGCGCGCTCAACATCGTCGTCCCCCGAGCGAGGAACGCCGAAGACGGCCATGGCGGCGTCGCCGATGAACTTCTCGAGGCTTCCGCCGTATCGGCCAATGGTCTCGCGGACCGAGCCAAAGTAGCGATCCTGGATCGCCGCCACGTCCTCGGCGTCGAACCGTTCGGACAGGTCC
>DASQLS010000134.1:0-26650 GCA_035629915.1 Candidatus Limnocylindrales bacterium
TCGCTTTCGAGGATGAAGGCGCCCTTCGGGGTGCCGACGAGGAGGAGCACGCGGGACATGGCTCGGACCTCCGGGGTGACGACTCGGCGGGCGCGCTCGGCCCGTGGACTGGCGTCCAAGGATAGAGACGCCCGCCGGCGATGGGAATCATCGGTCGCGCCGTGCCCAGGCCGGCGGTCGGGCTGTCACCTCACATGTGACGAACTCGGGAGGGGCTGCCCGTGGGCGGTCAGATGGCACCGGTGATGTGACATCGGACGGTGGAAGGATGTGCTCGTCCCGGCTCAGCGGCGTTCGTCACACGTCATGTGCCGCAGGCGCGTGGTCCAGGCGTCCGTCGGCCCTAGCTGCCCGCCTTGAACGGATAGACGACCCAGCGATCGGTCTCGACGGCATGGACGTCCGGCCGGCCCGGCACGACCGAGCGGGCGGGCTTGTAGTGGAGGACGGCCGTGGTCGGCTCGCCGCCGGCCTGGCGTACCCGCTCGGTCACGGCGTGGATCGTGGTGCCGCTGTCCCATACTTCGTCGACGACGAGGACCTGCTTGCCGCGCAGGAGCGGATCGGCCGGCCACTGCAGGAACGTGGGCCGGGGCCCAGGCTGGCCGGCATCGTCGTAATACTCGACCGCTGCGACGAGGATGTCGCGAAGCTTCAGCCGATAGGCGAGCATCCCGGCCGGCACCATGCCACCGCGGGTGATGGCCAGCAGGACGTCGAACCGCCGGCCGGCCAGCTGGTCGGCGAGCGACGCGACGAGTCGATCGAGGTCGTCCCAGCTGAGGGCGTCACGCGCGGGCGGGGTAGCGATCTCCGGCACGCACCGATGATAGGGACCGCGTACGATGCCGGTCGGCCTGACGCGATCGAAGGAGCTCCGATGACCACGGACGCCGACCTGCGCTACCTCGAGTCGATCGCGGACGACTGCCGCGCCATCCTCGGACCCGGGGTGGAGGTGCTCGAGCTCAACCGCAGCGACGCCGACCCGCCGGTGCTGACCCTGCGCTATCAGCTCGATGGCTGGGAGGCGGTGTCGGAGGTCGGCGGCGAGACGATGCTCGAGGCGCATGCCCGTCTGCGGACGCAGCTCGTCGAGGATCGACTGCGATTGGCCTTCTCGGCAGTCGCGGATCCGGCGCCGTCCGGGACCCTGACCGGCTCCGCCTAGGCCTCAGGCGGTCAGCGTCGACCGCGCGCGGCGTCGCGGATCGCGTCGACCATCGTCGGGTCCTCGAGCGACGAAAGATCGCCGGGATCGCGGTCCAGCCACGCCGCGCGGATGACCCGGCGCATCACCTTGCCGGACCGGGTCTTGGGCAAGGCGGTCACGACCGCGACGACCTCGGGCTTCAGCGGCTTCCCGAGCTCGGCGGCGACGCGTCGTCCCACCGCGGCGCGGAGGTCCGGGCCGTCCGTCTCGCCCGGCCGGAGGACGCACAGCACCACGATCGCCTCGCCTTTGATGTCGTGCGGGACCCCGATGGCGGCTGCCTCGAGGACCGCGGGATGGGCCACGGCCGCGCTCTCGACCTCGGCCGGGCCGACGCGCTTGCCGGCCACCTTGAGCGTGTCGTCGGATCGGCCCTGGATGAACCAGTAGCCATCTTCGTCGACCACTGCCCAGTCGCCATGGACCCACGTGCCCGGCACGCGCGACCAGTACGTCTCGACATATCGCTCCTGGTCCTGCCAGAAGCCGCGCGTCATGCCCGGCAGCGGCTGTCGAAGAGCCAGCTCGCCGACCTCGCCTCGGACGGAGCCGCCGCTTGCGTCGATCACATCAGCGGCCGCCCCAACAGAGGGCCCGCCGAATGACGTCGGTTTGATGGGCGTCAAAGGGTTGCAGCAGACGATCCCGCCGCTCACCTCGGTACCGCCGCTGTAGTTGATGAGCGGCAGACGACCGCCACCGATGTTGCTGAAGAACCACCACCACGACTCCGGATTCCACGGCTCGCCGGTCGAGCCGAGCACGCGCAGCGCGCGCATGTCGTGAGCCCGAACGGGGTCTGTGCCATGAGCCATCAACGCGCGGATCACCGTCGGCGAAAGGCCGAGGTGAGACACGGCATGGCGGGCCACAAGCGCCCAGAGGCGGTCGGGGGAGGGGTAGTCGGGCGCCCCCTCGTAGAGCACCAGCTCGGCGCCGAGCAACAGCGCGCCACTGATCGCCCAGGGCCCCATCATCCAGCCGAGGTCGGTGAACCAGAACAGTCGATCGCCCGAGCCCAGATCGAAGCAGTGCGCCAGGTCCTGTGCGCCCTTGATCGGGAAGCCGCCGTGGACGTGTACCGCGCCCTTTGGCCGACCGGTAGTGCCCGAGGTGTAGATGATCATGTAGGGCGTCTCGGGATCCGTTTCCGGCGTCTCGAACGGGCTGCTCGTCGCCACGGCGGCCATCTCGTCCGACCACCAGCGGTCGCGCGATTCATCCCAGCCAACTGATAGCCGACCGTCCGCCAGCCGCCCGACCACCAGCATGGTCTTCACGCTTGGCGCCTGTGCGACGGCTGCATCGGCCGTCTCCTTCATTGGCACGCGCGAGCCACGTCGGAGGGTTCCGTCGGCAGTGACAAGCAAGGTGGCACCGGCGTCGTTGAGCCTGCTCGCAACCGCCGGAGCCGCGTAGCCGGAGAAGATCGGGATGTAGATCGCCAGCAGCTTTCCCAGCGCCAACACGGAAATGACCGTCTCGGGTAGCAGCGGCATGAAGATGCCGACGCGATCGCCCTCGCTGACGCCAAGGCCGCCCAGCATGTGCGCCGCCCGATCGACCTGTTCGCGGAGCTCGGCATTGGACAGTCGCCGGACCGCTCCGTCCTCGCCCTCCCACGTGAGTGCCGGTCCGTCAGGGTTCGTCGCCGCTCGCGGATCGATCGCGGCCGAGGCGTAATTGAACGCGCCGCCGGTCCACCAGCGTGACCACTCGACGCCCCGGCCGAGGTCCAGAACCTGGTTCGGCCGACGTTGCCAGGTCAGGCCGAGATCGTCCGCAGCCGCGCCCCAGAACCAGGCCGGGTCGCGCTCGGCGTGCCGCTGCAGGGTTTCGAGGTCGGGCTCGCCGGCTGAGCGGATGAAACGGCCGAGGCGGCTGGCTGTCGCCGCGCTCGCAGCGGGCCTCCACGCGGCGTCGGGTACGTCGCGTCCGAAGATCGGCCACTCGTCGGTCACTGCCGCATCGTAACGGCGGATGGCCCGGGTCAGAATGGAGACTGTGGAATCCTCGAACGGTCGCCTGCGCATTGCCGTCGTTGGCGCAGGTCGGATCGGGCGCCGCCACATCGAGCTGATAGGTGCGAGTGACGCATCAGAGGTCGCCGCCATCGTCGATCCGGCGCCTGAGAGTGAGTCCTTGGCCCGCGCCAATGGTTGGCCATGGCACGCGGATCTCGACACGCTTCTGGCAGGACCGACCGTTGACGGGATCATTGTCGCTACGCCCAACGAAATGCACGTCCCTCATGCCCTTGCCTGCATCGGCGGCGGAATTCCGGTGCTGATCGAGAAGCCCGTTGCTACGACCGTCCAAGGAGCGCTTTTGATCGCGGCTGCGGCCAGCGACGCGGGCGTCCCGGTCCTGGTCGGGCAGCACCGCCGACACAGCCCTGTCCTCCAACGAGCGCGCGAGATTGTGCGTGGCGGCAGGCTTGGACGACTGGTCGGCGTCGTCGGGACGGCGCTCTTCTACAAGCCCGACGATTACTTCGCAGCCGCGCCATGGCGGCGGCATCCTGGCGGCGGACCGATCCTGATCAACCTCATCCATGCCATCGACGACCTGCGCTTCATTTGCGGTGAGATCGATTACGTCCAGGCAATCGCATCGAACTCGCAGCGTGGCTTCGCGGTCGAGGACACGGTCGCAGTGTCGTTGCGCTTCCGAGTAGGCGCCCTTGGATCATTTCTGCTTTCCGATGCCGCCGCATCGCCGTGGAGTTGGGAACAGACTTCAGGCGAGGACCTCACGTTTGCAACCTATCCCGACCAAAATTGCTACAGGGTGGCGGGGACATTGGGCTCACTCGAGGTGCCGAGCCTACGCATCTGGGCGAGCCCAGCTTCTCCGAGTTGGGAACGGCAACTCGAGCAGTTGAGCGCCGCGGTAAACGACCCCGCGGACCCTATGAAGCGTCAGCTTGAGCACTTCGAAGCCGTCATTCGTGGCCAGGTAGAGCCACTCGTTTCGGCCGTGGATGCCAGCGAAACCCTACGTCTCACCCTGTCGATCGCCGAGGACGCCTCGCGGCGCTGACGTAAGTCTAGGAAGTTGAGCGGGTCAGATCAGCGCTCTTGACCACGGCGTGAATCGTCCAATAGGGTGGAATGGTGTCCAGCAATACGGAACAGCCGGAGGCGCCGCGCGGCCCGCTGACCGGGCTGCGAGTCCTCGAGCTCGCGACTCTGATCGCCGGGCCCTTTGCCGGACGCTACCTCGCCGACTTCGGGGCGGAGGTCATCAAGATCGAGCAGCCGGGCACCGGCGATCCGCTGCGCAAATGGGGCAAGCGCGGCGACAGCGGCGAATCTCTATGGCACCTCGTCCAGTCGCGCGGCAAGCTGTCGGTAAGCGCTGACCTTCACGACGCCCGAGACCAGGAGTTCGTGCGCAGGCTCGCGATGCAGAGCGACGTGTTGCTGGAGAACTTTCGGCCCGGTCGCCTGGAGGAATGGAACCTCGACCCGGCGGATCTCACGGCAGCCAACCCGCGGCTGATCGTGGTCCGCATCTCCGGCTATGGTCAGGACGGGCCGCTGCGCGATCAGCCCGGGTTCGGCACGATCGCCGAAGCGGCCGGAGGGATGCGCTATGTGACCGGCGATCCGGATCGACCGCCGGCACGGACCGGTCTCAGCCTGGGCGACTCGATCCCGTCGCTGCACGCACTGGTCGGCCTGCTCATCGCTCTGCACGAGCGCAACTCATCCGGCCGTGGCCAGATAGTCGACGTATCTCTAGCCGATTCAGTGTTCGCGATGCTCGAAGGGATTCTTCCCGAGTACGCGTACCTGGGCGTGGTGCGCGAGCGGAGCGGCGGAATTGCCCACAACTCCGGGCCGACCAACACGTATCCCTGCGCGGACGGCACCGTCGTGTGCATCGCGGCCAACACAACTGGCCTCTTCAAGCGGTTGTTCGAGGCAATCGGTCGGCCCGAGTACGCGAACGATGAATCCCTTCATGCCAACGAGGAAAGGGTCCGGCGCACGGAGGAGCTCGACGGCGTGATCGCCTCGTGGACGAGTGAGCGATCGGCCGAGGAAGTGGTGTCGACACTGCGCTTTCATCGCGTGCCGGTCAGTCGCATCAGCAGCATCGCCGAGATCTGCGGCGATCCTCAGTTCGTCGCGCGCCAGATGATCGTGGAGGTTCGCGACGAGCGGCTGCAGCGTCCACTGCTCGTGCCCGGGATCACACCCAAGCTGTCGCGGACGCCGGGCACGGTCCCCAGACTCGCCCGGCCGCTCGGAGCAGATACGGATTCAGTGCGGCGGCGCCTGGACGAGACGTGACCGACGACGGAACCGTCGAGACATACCTGGGTCCACGCCCATCGGCCGAGCTAGGCACGACGCTGATGCACGAGCACATCTTCGTCCGCAACCCGGAGCTCGAGCTGAGCATGGAGTTCGAGGAGTGGGACCGGGCCGCCATGATCGACAACGCGGTCGCCGGGCTCACCGAGATCCATCGCCTCGGCATCGATACGGTCGTCGACCTGACAGTACCCGGATTGGGCCGCGATCCCACATTGGTCGGCGAGGTTGCTGGCCGCGCCCCTGTGACGATCATCGCGTCAACCGGCTGGTATGGCGCGGCCGTGCTGCCGCCGTTCTTCCAGCTGCATGGGCCTGATCGGCTGGTGTCGGAGCCAGATCCGCTGATCGACCTGTTCCTCCGCGACACTAACGAGGGCATAGGCGTCAGCGGCGTCAAGGCGGGCATGCTGAAGGTGACCTCGAGCGACGACGGCATCACGCCCGACGAATCACGAGTCATGACCGCCGTGGCGATCGCGGCCCGGCAGACGGGCGTGTCGATCACGACTCACTCGCACCCTGCCTCACGCAATGGGCTCGAGCAGCAGGAGTTCCTTCTCGCACAGGGAGTGGCACCGGATCGACTGGTGATCGGCCATTCGGGCGACACGGACGACATTGACTATCTGCGCGAGATCATGGACACGGGCTCGACGATTGGTCTCGACCGCTTTGGCATGGAGTTCGTGCTCGACGACGGGCGCCGCATCGATACGCTGCTGTCGCTGATCCGCCTCGGATACGCGGATCGGCTTGTGATCTCGCACGACGCGGCTTTCTACAGTCACGTGACCCCGCCTTCGTGGCGGACTCGCGCCGCTCCGAAGTGGCGCATGGACAACATCACGACCAACGTCCTGCCCAGGCTCAGGGCGGCCGGCGTACTGCAGGAGGAGATCGACCAGATGATGGTTGCCAACCCGGAGCGTCTCCTTCAGCGGAGCGTGCCCGGATGAGGGCCGCGCTGCTCGTCGGGCCGGGGAGAGTCGTCGTCGAGGACGTTCCCGACGAGCCGATCGGCGCGGACGACGTGCAGATCCTCGTCGGCGGCGTGGGCCTGTGCGGATCCGACGCGAGCGTCTTCAGCGGCAAGTGGCCGACGCCGTCCACGCCGTGGATCATGGGCCACGAGGCGTTCGGAATGGTGGTCGCCGTCGGCGAGCGCGTCCCCGAGGAGCGAATCGGCCATACGGTCGTCGTCGAGCCCAATATCGCCTGCTTCCGCTGCGGACCGTGCCAGCGAGGCCTCACGTCGGCTTGCGAGAACCGCCTGTCGGTGGGAATGAACCGCGCCGGAGCGCTGGCCGAGCGACTGGTCGTTCCGAGCCGCTTCGCCTGGTCCGTGGACGGCCTCGAGCCCGCCGCTCTCGTTTGTGTTGAGCCCCTCACCGTCGTCGAGGCTGCGCTGCGCCGATTGTCGCGCGACCTGCCGAGCGCGGCGTTGGTCGTCGGCGCGGGTCCCCAAGGGCTGCTGATGTGCCTCGCGCTCTTGATGCGCGGGATCGAGGTCCACGTGCGCGACGTAAACGAAGAGCGACTCGCGTTCGCCGGCCGCCTCGGGGCAACTATCCAACCCGTCGACAGGGAGTTCAATCTCGTCGTCGACAGCGTCGGCTCGCCGGCGGCCAATGAATCGGCAGTGGCGTCGAGCGCTCCCGGTGCAACGATCCTGGTGCTCGGCCTGGATGACCGGCCGCTCGGCCTGGCGGCTCGCACTTTGGTACGACGGCAGCTCGAGCTGCGCGGGTCGCTGACGTACGACCACCCGGCAGATTTCAGCCACACGATCGGGCTGCTCACGAGCGCGCAACTCGATCCCGGCCGGGTCGTCGGTCACGAGTTTGCCCTCGACGACGTGCAGCATGCGCTCGACGAGGCACCTCATCTACCCGGCAAGACGTGGATCAACGTCGCCAGTGACGGTCGATAGACGCCGCCCGATGTGCGCAAAAATCGACGCGCCCGACGCTTGACTTCTCGCTTACACTTGCCGCGGTGGTGTCCAACTATTTGGGACACAGTCTCATGAGTCCGAACGAAGGGTGTTCAACTCGGACCGTCGACAGGTTCGAAAGGAGGGCTTAGGGCACAACATCGCGCGCCTGGACGGCGCCTCAGGGCCGGTGCCTGGATCGGCACGGGCGAGCGAGTTTGTTGGCTGACCCAAGCCATGTAAGCGCCGCCACGAACGGCGTCGGTTGAGCGAGGAGAGACCATGAACCAACGATCACGGGCAGTGCTCCTGACCATCGTCGCGTTGATGCTGGCGGCGTGTTCCAGCGGGCCCGCAGCAACCACCAGCGCACCGTCACCCAGCGCGGCAACAACGCCGGGTCCGTCGGCGACCGGTGGCGAGCCAACGGCTTCTGCCGGCGAGCCGACTGCGACGCCCGGCCCGACCCTTCCGCCGCGCCAGGAGGGCGTGCTCACACTCGCGCACAGCTATGTGGATGAGCATCCGGCGGTACGGTGCGGTGCCCAGGTGATCGCTGACGAGCTCGCCGCGGCCGACGTCGGCCTGACCATCGAGCTCTACGGCGGAAGCCAGCTCGGCCCCGACGCAGACCGGATCCTTTCGGTTCAGGCAGGCGACATCGACATCGACATTCAGGGCGCATCTGCGCTGGCCGCGATCTATGAGCCGATCAGCGCGGTCGACGGTGCCTTCGTCTTCGATGACAGCCAGCACATGTACGACTACCTGTCGGGCGATGCCTCAGATGCGCTCAAGCAGGGGTTCTATGACGCAACCGGCGTGACCATCCTGGGCGGCTGGAACACCGGCGCGCGGCAGTTCACGGCCAACGTGCCGATCCGCACTCCGGAGGACCTCGAGGGTCTCAGGATGCGCTTCCCCGGGTCGCCGACCTTCCTTCTGAACGCCGAGGCGATGGGCGCCGAAGCCGTAGCGGTCCCGTTCGAGGAGCTCTTCCTCGCCCTGCAGCAGGGGACCGTCGACGGCCAGGAAAACCCGCTCGTCAACATCCAGACAAACAACCTGACCGAAGTGCAGGACGTGGTCAGCATGTCCAGCCACCAGCTCAGCTCCAACCTGGTGGTCGTCGGACCATTCTGGGACGAGCTGGACGAGGCTCAGCAGACAGCGCTCAGCGACGCAGTCGCGGAAGCGATGATCCAGGAGCCGGAGTGCGTGACCGAGATCGAGACCGAGATCCTCGATGAGTGGCGTGCAAACGAGACCATCGAGATCGTCGAGGATGTCGATCGGGAGGCCTTCCGCGCCAAGGCGGAGCCGTTCCTGCGTGAGAACTTCACGCCGGAGCAGATTGAGGTGCTCGACGGCATCCGATCCCTGGTCCAGTAAGCAGCTCCTCCTCCTTCAGAGTGCCGGCCCCCCAGGGCCGGCACTCTGCGCGCCCGCCAATAGTTACGCTGCGTGGTGATGCAATTGGTTCACGGTGTCTGACGACAAGCCCCAGACAGCCGGTCGACCGCCAGACGAGCTAGACGCCGACGGCCTAGACCTGCCCGAACAGGCCGCCGAGCTCGGGGAGGACGAGCCGCCCGAGATCCTGCCGGCTCGCGGCCCGCTTCGGACCGCGCTGCACGGACTGAGCGTGTTCGAGCAGGCAATCGGGGTATTGCTGCTGTTGGCCATCCTGATCATGGTCCTGATCCAGGTCGGCCAGCGCTACGTTCCGGACGTCGGTATACCGCCCACCGGCGAACTCGCTCGACTCTCGATGGTCTGGGTGACGTTCGTGCTGGCCGGCTACCTGATGGCCCACGACCGTCACATCGCCATCCACGTCGTGGACTACTTCCTGCCGGTTCGCGTGCTCGGGGTGGTTCAGCTGATGGCCAGCGTCGTGGTGCTGCTGACCTGTCTCGGAATGGGTTACGCGACCTGGGATCTGATCGCGACGGACCGGGGCCAGCGGACGGCGGAAGCCGAGATTCCGCTGATGGCCGTCTATGCGGTGGTGCTGTTTGGCTTCGTGTCGACGGCAATCCGTGCCCTGGTGACGATCGCGGTCCGGGACGTTCCGGAAATAGTGGCCGGACGCAAGCCGATATGAGCCTCGAGCTCCTGCTGATCGCGATCCTGTTGCTGTTCCTGCTGCGCGTCCCGATGGCGTTCGCGATCATCGGACCGAGCATCCTGTACCTGGTCACCCATGATTACTCGCTCGGCTTGGCCGTCCGGCTGGTCATCGGCGGGATCAACAGCTGGCCACTTTTGGCTGTGCCGCTATTCATCCTGGTCGGCATCATTGCCACTCGCACGGAGATGGCCGACCGCCTCTACGACTTTGCCGTCCTCCTGCTCGGTGGCCTTCGGGCCGGCCTGGCCTACGTGAACATCGGGGTCAGCCTGGGCTTCTCATGGATGAGCGGGGCCGCGCTCGCTGACGCGGCCGGCATCGGCGCCATCGAAGTGGGTCACATGCGCAAGAAGGGCTACCCGGCCGAATTCTCGGTCGGGCTCAGC
This sequence comes from Candidatus Limnocylindrales bacterium, assembly GCA_035629915.1. Classification (GTDB taxonomy): domain Bacteria; phylum Chloroflexota; class Limnocylindria; order Limnocylindrales; family CSP1-4; genus JALYGJ01. The sequence continues at coordinate 9,995 of DASQLS010000134.1, forward strand.
GCGAGCTCCGCGCTCATCAGCCCGATCATGCCGCCGAGCATTCCCGCCGTCGTCTTTGCATCTGTGGCGCTGGTGTCCACGGGCGCCCTGTTTGCCGCAGCCATCATCCCGGCGATCCTGATGACCGTGGCGCTGGCGATCACTGTCTGGTTCTGGGCCCGCAGGCGTTCAGGCCTGGTCGGCGAACCACGCGACTGGTCGGCCGTTCGGCGTGCCTTCGTCAGGGCACTGCCGCCGATGGGCGCACCCGTGCTCATCCTTGGTGGCATCCTCGGCGGCTGGTTCACGCCAACTGAAGCCGCCGGCATCGGCGCGCTATACATGCTCTTGCTCGCCCTGGCCTACCGGACCGTTCACATGCGCCAGATGGCGCTGATCTTTCGCGATACAGCCTCGATCACTGCTCAGATCATGCTCATCATCGGTGCGTCGGCGCTGCTGAGCTGGATTCTGGCGCGCGAGCAGGTGCCCCAAAACGTGGCCGAGGCGCTGCTCGGGTTCACGGACAACCCGCTCGTGTTCCTGCTGCTGATCAACATCTTGCTGCTGATCCTGGGCATGATTCTCGAGCCGACGTCCGCCTTGCTCATCATCACCCCGATCCTGCTGCCGGTGGCCGTCGAGTTCGGGATCGACCCATTGCAGTTCGGTTCGATCGTTATCTTCAACCTGATGCTCGGCCTGCTGACACCACCGATGGGCGGGGTCGCCTTCGTGCTCAGCTCGGTCACCGGGATTCCCGTCGAACGGGTCTTCAAGGGAGTGGCGTACTTCCTGCCGGCGCTATTGGTGGCGCTGGCGCTCATTACCTACGTCCCCGCGCTCACGCTCTGGCTGCCCGAGTTCCTCGGCCTGTGACCAGCGGCGGCAGGTAGGACGCGATGTCAGTACTCGAGAAGGCCAGTGACCTGATTGATGCTCTGGGGCGCGCCGGAGAGCCGGTGACGCTTGCCTACGTGCGTTCCGTGTTGGGCACGCCCAAGTCGTCGACCCATCATCTGCTGGCCGAGCTGGCCTCGCTGGGCATCGTCAGAAGGACCGAGGACGGGCGCTACTCGCTCGGGCCGCGGCTTCTGTATTGGGGCGAGGCGGCGGCCGACACGTTCGACATGCGCGCGATCGCCGATCAGCCGATGCGCCGACTGCGTGATGAGCTCGGCGAGAGCATCCACCTCTACGTTCGCGATCACGACAAGCGAATCTGCATCGCCGCCGTGGAGGGACGGCACGAGCTGCGGCCGTTCATCCAGCTCGGCCACCCACTGCCGCTGCGTGTTGGTGCGGCGGGCAAGCTGCTCCTGGCGTTTGCCGATGACCAGATTCAGCGCGAGGAGCTGGAGCGCGCCGCGACGGATCGAGATCGGCTGCCCAACGCACCAGGCCAGGAGCTGGGCGAACAACTGGACGCTATCCGGAGGGATCGCTGGGCGACGTCGATCGGCGAGCGCGAGGAAGGCGTGTCCGCCGCGGCAACAGCCATCGTCGACTCTCGTGATCGAGTGGTCGCGGCAGTGTGTGTATCGGCGCCGACGACACGCCTACCTCAAGCGCGGTTCGCGGAAATGCGCGGGCCGTTGGAGGCTGCGGCCGCGGAGATCAGCGGCCTGCTGAGGCGAGGCTGAGCGGGATCGGCGGCGTCAGGTAGTTGGCGCCCAGCCGAGTGTTCGGCTGATCTGGGCGCCGGCTTCCTTGAGTTGCGGTGCGATGGCGTCGAACTGGTCGGCTGTCAGGCGGGCAGTTGGACCCGAGACGGACAGCGCAGCCACGACCTCGGCGGAATGGTTGCGAACCGGCACTGCCGCTGCGGCGAGGCCCTCCTCGCGCTCTCCGAATGAGGTGCTCCAATCCGTTGCCGCGATCTGCTCGAGCTGAGTCTCCAGGTCCTCGAGGCTCAGTGCGCGCGAAGTGAGCGGCTTGGCGGCGACTCTGCGCAGCTCCTGGCGCTGGATGGCCGAGCCTGCGAACGCCAACAGCAGCTTTCCTGATGCGCCGACGGAGAGCGGCATCGGCTTGCCGACCTCGGTGAAGTGGCGCAGCTCGTACGTGCCGTCAACGGCCGCCACGCATACCCGGGCGTCCCGCTGGCGCACGTACAGGTGGACGCTCTCGCCGATCGCATCGCGCAGCCGGATCATCGTCGGCTCGGAGATCCTGATGATCTGGTCGACACCCTCCGCTGCCTGGCCCCAGCGTGCCAGTCGCGGCCCGGGCGCGTACGCGTTGGCGCCGACGCGCAACAACAAGCCGAGCTCGACCAGCTCCGACAGCAGCCGATGGATCGACGACCGTGGCTGGCCAAGGGCGCTGGCGATCGAGGTCAGCGTCCGGTCACCTTCCGAATCGGCGACGAGGTCCAGGATCCGGGCGGACTTGGCGAGTACCGACATCAGGGCTTGGCCGAGTCGCGGCTATTCGGTCGCCGTGCCGTAGAACGCACCAAAGAGCTCCTGCTCGGTGGGGCGGTCCTCGGCTATCGGTCGGCTGACCCAGGTGACGTTCATGTAGTGCTTCAAGTGGATGTTCTCTGAGGTGATGTTGCCACCCCACGTCCCGCAGCCGAGACTCGAGGTCATCGGCATGCCGTTGTTGAACGCACCGGCGTTGGCCTTCGATTGCGGCTGGCGGACCATGATCCGACTCACCGGCGCCACTCGAGCGAGAGCGTCGACGTGGTCGTCGTCGAACGAGTAGATGCCGCACGAGTGGCCCTTGCCGCCGACCTCGAAGATTGCGCGGACCTTGCCCAGGGCGTCGTCGAAGCCCGAGTACCTGAACATCGACAGGACGACGGAAAGCTTCTCGGAGCTGAACACGTTGTGCTTGCCGATCTCGGTCTCTTCCGCGATCAGGAAGCGACGATCGTCGGGGATCGTGAAGCCCGCTCGGGTGGCAAGCCCCTGGGCCGAGATCGCGATCGTGTCCGGAGTGCGGTGGCCCTCGTCGTCCCACATGATCGACCTGAGGCGCTCACGCTCTTCGCCTGCAACGACATAGCCGCCTTCGTCGATCAGGCAGTCGCGCAGGGCCTCGTAGATTCCGGTCTCGACGATCAGGTTGCCGTCTGCCGAACAGCCGGATCCGAAGTCCGACGTCTTGCTCAGCCGCGTGTTGCGCGCCGCTTCGGCCACGTCCGCGGTCTCGTCGATGACCATCGTCGAGTTCCCGGCACCTACGCCGTACGCGGGAACGCCCGAGCTGTATGCCGCACGGACCATGTCTCGACCGCCCGTGGCCTGGACCAGGTCGGCGCGCGTCATCAAGTACTGCGCCGCGGGGATGCTCGGGCGGTCGAGGCACTGCAGCAGGTCCTCTGGCGCGCCCTCGCGGGCGAGGGCGCGGCGCATGATCTCAACCGTTTCCCTGGTCGTTCGCTTGCTGCGCGGATGAGGCGAGAAGATGACCGCGTCGCGGCACTTGATCACGAAAAGGCCCACGCCCGGCGGGGTGAGCTCTGGATTCGTGGTCGGAACCAGCGATGCGACGAGGCCGACCGGCTTGGCGTACTTGACGATCCCCCGATCGGGTAGCTCCTCGATCACGCCGACGCTCTTCTGACGGAGCACGTCGCGCAGGATGCCCATCACCTTGAAGCGCTTCCCGACCCGGCTCACGGGATCGCCGATGCCGCTCTCCTCGACACCCAGCTGAGCCAGCCGCTCGAACGTCTTCTCGTTGGCGACCGACCAGGCCACGGCCTGGCACAGCCGGTCGACATCCTGCTGCGTCGCGCCTTCAAAAGCGGCCAGCGCTGCCCGTCCACGGGCGACCAGCTCGTCGACGTGTGCGGTCTCCTCGGGTGTGATCGGCCGGGTAGCCATTCGTGTCTCCGGTTGGTAGAGCATTTCCACTATTCCGAACCGGACCACCCGGATTACGGAAACGATGAGGAGCGTAGGATGCGTCCGGCAACGGTGTCAAGGCTGGGTCCGCGCTCTTGACATCGTGGAGCGTGGCGGGCTACGTTCCTGATCTGCGGACTCGACTAGTCCGATATGTGGAAACGGTGTTGGTCGGGAAGCAAGCGCTGGGAGGTAGTCGGGCGGTGCTGAGGGCGATGCTTTGACGGACAGATCGACGGTTGCCGACCACATCGCGCAGTTCCTCGTCGATCGCGGCGTCGAGCAGGTCTTCGGTATCTGCGGGCACACCAACATCTCGCTTCTTGCCGCATTCGAGCGAAACGGAGCGCCGCGCTTCACGACCACGCGCCATGAGCAGGTTGCGGCGCACGCTGCCGATGGATTCGCACGAGCGTCCGGTAAGCCCGGCGTTGTGCTCCTCCACGTTGGACCGGGTGTCACCAACGCGACAACGGGTATTGCCACGGCGGCGTTCGACTCGGTGCCGCTGCTGGTGATCGCCGGTGACGTGCCGTCCTACTACGAGGGTCGCGGCCCACACCAGGAGTTCAACCTGCGCGCTGACGCGGACCAGATCTCGGTTTATGAGCCGTTCGTCAAGCGTGCCTGGCGCGTGCGCCGCGCCGACCAGATGCCGCGCGTCCTGGCTCGTGCCTGGGATCTCGCGCAGGCTGGTCGGCCGGGACCGGTGCTGGTGTCGGTGCCCATGGACATCCTCGCCGAGCCCCTCGAGGCAGAGCTGGTTCTGGCATCGCCAGTTGAGCGTCCAACGCTCAGCACCCGGACTGCGGACGCCATCGCTGAGCAGCTCCGCTCGGCCAACCGGCCCGTTCTCCTGGCCGGCGGCGGGACGCGCAGGGCAGCGGCACAGGTCCGCCGACTCGCCGAGTGCGCCGGACTGCCCGTCATCCATACGCTGATGGGCACCGGCATCCTGCCCCCCGACCATCCGCAGCTGCTCGGCATGATCGGCTTCTGGGGCTCACCTGCCGCCAATCGTCTGGCGTCCACGGCCGACGTGATCCTCGCCGTCGGGACGCGCTTCCCCGAAACCGACAGCAGCAGCTGGGAACCGGGCGTCACCTTCTCGATCCCGCCCACGCGCCTGATCCACGTCGATATCGATCCCCACGAACCGGGCCGCAACTATCCGACGCACATCGCAGCGACCGCCGACGCGGCGCTCGCCCTCGAAGCCATCACCGCGGCCTATGGCCAGGAGACTCCCGAGCGCGGCTACGACTGGCAGGCGCTGAAGGCCGAGCGTGAGCGGTTTCTCGCTCCCAGCAGCGCCAACGCCGTCTCTGAGGAATTCCCATTGCTGCCCGAGCGGATTCTGGCCGATCTCCGGCGCGCGGCCCCGGACGCGATTCTGGTCACCGATGTCGGCTGGAACAAGAACGGCGTCGGCCAGCAGTACCCGGTCGACAGCTGCGACTCGTTTCTCACGCCGGGCGGCTTTTCGACGATGGGCTTCGGGCCGGCTGCTGCTCTCGGCGTGGCCGCCACGGGGACCAATCGACCGGTCGTCGCGTTGGTCGGCGATGGCGCCTTCAGCTCCAACCTGAGTGTGGTGGCAACGGCCGTCGAGATGGGCGTGCCGGTGGTCTGGGTGGTGATGAACAACCGGGCGTTTGGCACCATCGCCGGCCTCGAGCGCAAGCACTACGGAACCGGCTACGGCTGTGAGTTCGAGGCGGATGGCGAGTCGTATTCACCCGACTACGCCGCCCTGGCGCGAGCATGCGGCGCCGAAGGAGTGACCGTCTCAGACGCGGCCGACCTGGAAGCCCAGATCCGCGATGCCTGTGCCTCGCGTCGGCCGACCGTCCTCGACGTCCCGATGCGGAATACGCCCGTCGCGACTCCCGGTGAGTGGGACATCGAGCGCATTTACCAATCCACGCGATGAGCGGCGATCAGCCGGACAGCCAGACCAGGGCCCATCAGGGCGCAAGTGCCGGCCTGGCGGCCGACGCGACGAGCTGGTCAACGGCGATAACCGCGACGACTGCCCGAAGAGTGTTCGTGCGCGGAGTGGCGCTCGACGAATCCATTGGCCGCGAGGCGTTCCCGGCGATGGTGCTGCGCCTGTGGCGCGGGGACAGTCCGACAGCGGCCGAGGCCGATCTTCTGGGCGCGTGCATGGTCGCCGCCATCGACCACGGTCCGCTGTCTCCGTCAGCGCTCGTGACGCGAACGATCGCATCGACTAGAGCGATGCCGATGAGCGCCCTTGCCGGCGGAATTCTTGCCTTCGGGGAGCTGCATGGGGCGGTCGTGACGCGCGCCATGCGGCTGATCGTCGACGCGCCGCCGCCGGCTGACGTGCAGCGCTGGGCCGACCAGACATTCGCGTACGAGCGCGAGGCCGGACGGCGGTTGCCCGGTGTGGGTCATCGCTGGCACGAGCAGGACCTCCGCGCCGAGCGTCTGCTGAAGCTGGCCGAGGATCAATCCGATGGCCGCCACGCCGCGGCCGTGCGCGCCCTTGCGGCGAGTGTCGGAACTCACGTGGGCCGCCCGGTGGCGGTCAACATCGACGGCGCGCTGGCCGTGGCACTCACGGTGCTGAGACTGGACCCCGAGTATGGCGACTTCCTGTTCGCGATCGCGCGCAGCTTCGGCCTGGCCGCGCACGCGGTGGAGGAGCGCACGCGGGAACGGCCGATGCGCATGATCGATCCAACCGCTGCCCTGTATGACGGGGCACCCATCTCCGAAGAGGAATGATCAAGTGAAGGTTCGGTTGATCAAGCCCTTCCGCGACGGCGAGCAGATCTGGATCGGGCTCGACGATCCCGGCTTCCGTCGCAAGGTCTTTCGCTTCGTGTCGCCACAGGTCGGCTCCGAGGAATTCATGGCCGGCATCACCGTCTTCGAGCCGGGCGAGTCAAGCTCGTACCACGTGCACACGGAATCCGAGGAGATCAACCTCGTGCTTGGTGGCTCCGGATTGCTCGTTTCCGAGGACGAGGAGGCCGAGTTCGAGACCGGCGACGCCATGTGGGTGCCGAAGGGCGTCCATCATCAGCACCGGAACACCGGGACCGAGCCGCTCAAGCTCTTCTGGGTGTACACGCCCCAGGCCGAGCTGCCGACCTCGTAGCCGCACTCCCTTCGCGGGTCAGCCGCCGCCGGTGGCGAGCAGCGCGTCATTCAGGATCGTGGTCATCATGTCTGACCAGCCCGGACCGTAGGCACGCCACGGCGCAGCCTCGAGCGTGCTCACCTCGACACCCGGATTGCGTGCCCGATACTCCTCCACGCACTGATCGAACGCGGCCTTGCCAGCTTCGAAGTCGGCCGGCCGGCGCCAACGCAGCAGGTGGATGCGGTGCAGCGCACTCTGGGCGCCGATTGCGACTTCGAGATAGACCGCGTTGTCGTGCACGCTGCCGCCGGCGGTCGTCGGACAGCCCGCGTCTCCACTTGTCAGCCGGTGGACCGTCACGCCCTGAAGGACCAGGTTGGCGATGACATCGTCCATGTTGCCCGGCGATGGCGTAGGTGTCACGCCGCCGCACGCGGCAAACAGGAGGCTCGCAACGAGCAGCATCAGGGCGCGCGGGTTGGTCACGTCAGCTCCAGTTCGAGTGGTGTTCGGAAGCGAGGTATGACGCGTGAGTCGGCCAGCCATTCTCTGAGGCGTACCGCCTCTTCGCCGATGGCGCGCTCTGCCTCACGGCCCACGTCCTCGAGCAGCTGGTAGGCGATTTCGCCGCTCTTGCGCACGGCCCAGCCGCCGACGATGCGGCCGTCGAGCCAGATTGTCGGTCCCGCGTTGCCGATCGTGTCGAACAGCCGCCCCGCATGAGCGCCGAGGTACCAGTCGCGTTCCTTCCAGGCCATCGTCGTTGTGTCGAGCGATGGCACGAGCGCGATCCACGGCCCGACCTCGGATGTCGCAGCCACATCCGACGGAAGTGCGAAGCCGGTGCCTTCCTCGAGATCGACCTCGACCGCGCCGACATCGGCCAGCGCGCGCTTGGTGATCCCCACCGTCCAGCCCGTCCACCACTGGAGGTCTCGCTGCGTGCCCGGGCCGAATGCGCGCAGCCATCGCCGCGCAAGCTCGGCCCGTGCCTCTTGGGTTGGAGGCTCGACCAGTCCGCCCGGCACCCAGCGATCCATCGGCGCCCATTCGTACATGCTGCTCACCCACGTCCCACGCGGGCGGCCGCGGATGATGCGCGCCTCGCCCGCGAGCAGGAAGAGCATGCGCGTCGAGACACCGACTTTGCCGGCCCATTTCTTGCCCGCGCCGAACGGAATCTGGACGCGCAGGCCGGGCACGCGCTTGGTCAGCTCGGTCGCCGTCGCCGAACCGAGCTCGTCGAGTGTCGCGACCGTCTGCGCCTCGACCTCGTCAAGCCACGCCTCGACGTTCGGCGCCACGTCCGCCTCTTTCAGCCAGTTCAGCAGCCGCTTGCGTTCGCCGGCGACGATCGTGCGCGTCACGGCCGAGGTGATGATCCCGGCGATCTCGACCGTCGTGGCGAACATCGTTCGACGCATGCCAAGAACCTTGAGCAGCCTTCGCTCGTCGTACAGCACTCGGGCAAGATCGGCCGCCTGGATCCCCTTCACCCGAGCAAAGGCGCCGATGTAGACCGATGTTGGGTCGGTCGCATGCATGCCGACGAGATCGCCAGCGACCGCCGCCAGGTCCGATCCGCGGCACGCGGGCGCCAGGTGATGTCGGACCGCGATCCGGCGACGTCTCTCGGCGGTATCGATCCTGGGCCGGGCGGTCATCCCGGGACGGCGCTGGGGTCCTCGCGACGCAACAGGATGCCCAGGTAATCCTTCCAGGGACCGACTTCCTGGTCGTAATGAGCGCTCAACCCGGCAAAGACCTGCGCTGTGTGATCGAGGTCGTGCACGGCCCAGGTCGCGATCAGCTGACGGAGAGTGACCTCGCCGAGCGTTGGGTGGTGGCCGACTCGATCGAGGTCCTCGTCCGCGACCAGCTCGCTCAGCTGGCCCAAGGTCGTTGCCCGCAACTCCGCAAATCGCTCAACGAGCGTGTCGAGCGGCACGTCGCGGTCGCGCTGGAGCATCGCGAAGCGGTCGAACGGCGGGAACGGCTGTTCGGGCCCGTGTTCCAGGATCAGCTCGGCGCGTGGGATCCAGTCGTCGAGCTCGGCGGAGATCAGATGACCGACGACGTCGCGCGGCTGCCAGCCGTCCGGCGTGTCGCGGCCTTCCTGCCACGCTTCGGGCAATCCCGAGAGGAGCGCGCTGAGCACACCTGGCGTCCGTTCGAGAATGGCGCGCGTCTCGGCAATGAAGGGATCAGCCATTCGGGCAATGTTAGCCAGCGTCCGGACGGGGCCTTATTTGCCCTATCGGCCGTCGCGGGCGCGTCGCTTGGCCTCGCGCAGCCGAGTCAGTGTGTCTGTGCTCTCAGGAGGTTCCTCCGGCGTTGCCGGCGCGGCAGGGGCGGACGGCGCCGACGGGGCGGGCGGGCTCGAGGTCGGCGCCGTCGTCGCGGCGGGCGCGGCGTCAGCAGACTTCGCTGCCTTGGGCGGTGCGGCGGATTGCGACGCTTGAGCGTCAGTTGCGGGTCGGGTGAGCGCGGCGCGGGCAGTGGCGCCTCCTGCGCGTCCCTTGGCGGCGAGCATCTCGCCGACCTGCTCTGGGCGCCGCGCCGGCCCGCGCCACGATCGCCATCGTGCGCCGCTCCACGAGCGCGCCAGTGCGAGATCGCCGCGCGACACCGACACGCGTCTGATCGCCACGTCGAGCGGCCAGAGCAACAGCGCAAGCAACAGCAGCCAAGGCAGCATCTCGGTCGATGCGGTGGTGGTGCCCAGGTCGTGGCGCCACGCGTCGGCGCCCTCGGTGATCTCGCGGCCGCCAGTTGCGCCGCGCAACGCCGCGAGCAGCCGCTCGTTGGTGCCCAGCAGTCGGTATTCGGCCGGCGTCGGCGCGACGAGCATCACTGTCCGGGCAAGCGGCGTCTCGCCGGGCTTGGTCTGCACGAAGCGCAGCGCGTAGGCGCCCGGCGTGAGCGTCCCGAGGTCGGTCTCGTAGACGCCGGGCGCCACCTGGTTGAGGCCGAGGCCTTCGAGCAGGTCGAGCGACGGGTCGGTGATGTTGACCTGCGTGTCGTAGAAGTTGCGCGGCGTGCCGTCCGACTCGGCCGAGCGCAGGCGGAGGCGGGTCTGGTCGCCGTCGGTGACGAACTCGGCCTCCATGCCGCCCGACTCCTCGCCCGGGAACGTCCACGACACGAGCTGCGAGAAGAACTGGTTGAAGCCGGTCCAGCCAACCCACGGCGCCGCCCATCGACCCTGTGCGTCGGAGGTCCAGGCGACCGATCGGCCGAGGCCGTACTGCCACTGGGCGAGAACAGGATCGTCGCGTGACGACACCAGAACGGTCTGGGCCGCCGCCTTGGCGGTAGTGCCGTTGTAGCCGCGCAGCTGAGGCAGGCCTTCCTCCAGCCCGCGCAGGATGGGCGACGAAGAAGTAAGGATCGGGAAGAAGTCCTCCTCGACGATCTGCTGGCCGGAGACCTGCTGCGTCTCCTTCAGGAAGATGTCGGGGATCGATGCCGGGTTGGTCGCGGCGTAGTAGCGGCCGCCACCCCGGCGAGCGAGCTCGGACAGGAAGTCGTTCGCGCCGCCACCGCCGGCGCCGACAGTCGATAGCGTGATGCCGGCGGCGCCCATGCGCCGGATCAGGTCGTCGTATTCGCCGCTGCTCGACCAGCCATCGGTGAAGAGCACGATGTGGCGGCGCGTGGCAGACACGCCCTCGAGCGATGCAACCGCCTCCGACAAGCCGGCAAAGATGTTCGTCTGGCCCTCGGCGTGGATGCCCGCGATCTGCGATTCGACATCACCGACATTCCCCAGCGGAGCCGTGCGGATGACCCAGTTGGCGTTCTCGTTGAAGGTGACCACGCCGAACTCGTCGCGCTCGGTGAGTGCCGAGACCGCGCGCAGGATCGCTTCCTTGCCGATGTCGACCTTGGGCACGCCACTGATCGCCACGCCGTTGTCGCGTTCGGCGGTGTTGCAGTGGCAGGCGTCCATCGAGCCCGACTGGTCGATCACGACCACCAGCGCGATGTCGGGCTGGCGCTCACGATCGCGCACGTCCATGTCGACCGGCAGCGCTTCCTCGAGCGGTGTGCGCTTGTAGCCCCCGGCGCCATACGAGCTCGGGCCACCGATCATCACCAGCCCACGGCCCAGGTCTCGCGCGAAGACCTGCAGCGCGATCATCCGCTCGGTGCCCAGTCGCGGGGCGGCGACGTCGGCCAGCACGACCGAGTCGAACGACGCAAGGCCGGTCAGGTCGCTCGGCGACTGCTCGGGCGAGACGACCGTCACGTCCTGGTTCTCGGCCTCGAGCGCGGCGCTCAGGTTCGCGCCTGCCTCCGGCGTGCCGGCGATGATCAGCGTTCGCGGATCGCCCTTGACGATCGTGTGTGAGTCCCCCCGGTTGTTGGCCGCAAAGGTGTCGCTCGGCGCCTCGAGCACGGCGCGGAAGGTATGGAAGCCGGCCTCGGTGGCACGCGTCGAGAACACGACCCGATTCATGCCAGCGGCAAGGTCGACGGTCTGGACGCCGATCTGCGTGCCATCGCCGAACAGTCGAACGGTGCCTGTTTGGGCAACCGTCGAGCTGACCGTGACCTCGATCTCGATCAGCTCGCCGACGCGCGCGGTGGCCGGCGAATGGACGCGCTGGACGATCACCTCGTCGGCGGCGCCGAGACCAACGACATAGGTCTCGATCTGGACGCCGCGCGCGCTGGCCAGCGATGCCTCGGATTGGCCGCGGCCGGTGGTGTCGTTGCCGTCGCTGACGAGCACGATCCGCTTCTGGGTCTCGTCGGGGAAGAGAGCGGCCGCGAGGCGCAGCGCGCCACCGACGTCGGTCGCGGAAGTGGCCGGCACTGACGCGAAGCGGTCGAGATCCTCGAGCTCGGCCGGCAGCCGCTCGACGAGAGCCTCGCCACCGAATGCGACAACCGCTGCCTGGTCGCCGTCGGGTCGCTCCTCGAGCGACTCGCGCACGAACGCGAGCGCCGATTCGCGGCCGGCGGTGCCGACGCTGTCGGACAGGTCGACCACGAAAACCGTGGTCAGTCGGTCCACGGCCCAGTTGATCTGGAAGCCGGCGAGCGCCAGCACGAGCGACGAGAGGATGACGGCGCGCAGCACGAGCGACACGCGCCGGCGACCCTTGCCCAGGTGGTGACGCGCGGCCAGGCTGAGGCCGATCGTGACGACGAGCAGCAGCAGGCCGACGATCAGCAGCTCCGGCCGGCTGACGCTGAACGGAAGGATCACGCGGGTCTCCCGGGCCGGCCGGCGCGGCGCGCTCCAAACGGGTTGGCGCGCTTGATGCTGTTGGCGATCCGCCGCGCGCCATCACGTTCGTAGACGAGCCACTCGACAACGAGGAAGAGCAGCGTCAGCGCGACCAGCAGCGGCCAGAACTCGTCGCGTGCCGTTCCGGCAGCGGCCGGGTCGGTCGGTGTGTTGGTGCCCAGCGAGTCGATCCGCGCGCCGTCACCGGGTCGGATGTTGGACTCGTCGGGACTGAACAGGTCGACCGCGAAGAGCAGCGGCTCATCGGTCGTGCCCACATCCGGCGAGGCGCTCGGGTCGGGCGTCGGCGAAACGGTGGGGGAGGGTGTGGGAGAAGAGCCGGGCGATCCGCTCGGGGTCGGGGGCGCGATCACCTCAGCCCGATACACGCCCAGCTGGCGGGTCGAGACGAAGGTGACCGACGATGCGCCGGTAGCCGCCGGCGGAATGATCTCGACCGATCCGTCGGGCAAGGTCACGCGCACGCCCTGTGAGTCGGGGGCGATCGGAATGTCGACCGGCGACGAGGGCGGCATCGGATCGAGTGTCTGGGCCGAGAGGCCGAGCAGCTCGCCGGCGAGGTTGGAGACCATGATCGGCCACGCCACCTGGAGCGGCAGGTCGCTCTGGCGCAGGTCGAAGGCGAAGACAGCGGTCGGCACGCCCTCGCGCAGCCCGGCGTAGAGCAGTGGACCGTCCGAGCCGGGGATCACCGGCCGTGCCCATTCGGGCAGGTCGATCGCCTGGGTCCGGGCGATGTGCAGCCGGGTCAGGTCGACGCCGCGCAGGATCGGATCGTCGGTCGGCAGCTGGCCCATCCCGAACTCGTCGAGCGTGCCGTTGACCACGCCCAGCGCGCTCGTCTGAGGCGGTGCAAAGGCAAGGATCGGCTTGCGTGGCAGCTCGGCCGGGAGGTAGCCATCGAAGACGATGAGATCGAAGAGCTCCTTGCCCGTCGTCGTCGGGTACTCCTCGGGCGTCGCGCCGTAGAGCTCCACATTCGGCAGCAGCGAGAACGCGTTCTGGAGGTAGACGTTGCCCGGCCCGACGAGCAGAACGCGGCGCAGTCGATCCGGCGGCACGATCGCCCAGGCTGCGTCATCGAGCGCCAGGTAGTCAGGTGGGCCGGACTCGATCGACTCGGCGGGCGGCGACAGCCGCGCCTCGACGACACTTGCACCGGCCGGCAGCTCATCGATGACCACGTCGGCGCGTGTGAGCGGATCGAGGACCAGGTCACGGGCAGTGACCGGAATGCCGTCGGCGAGGATCTGCAGGCGGCGCATCACGATCGACGACGAGTAGTTGGCGACGCTCGTGAACAGCGTTCGCTTGAGGCCGGTCGGGTCGGCACGCACAGCCAGCGCCGCGATCGCCTGGTTGTCGCGCTCGCGTCCGACGGTCAGCACGCGGACCGGCACCTCGAGCACCACGTCCGGCACGGTGGAGCCGGCGTCGTCGGTGACGACCAGGACCTCGGCACCGCGCGCGCGCTCGGCGAGCTCACCGGCGAGCTTGAGCGCGTCGGTCAGGTCGGACGCAGACGTCGAGGCGGTGATCGACTCGATCGCGCGCGCGATCCGGCCGCGATCGGTCGCCTCATTGGCGATGACGCGTGCCGTCTCACCTGCGGAGACGACGCTCACCCGGCCGTCGGACGGAACGTTGCCCATCTGCTCGATCGCGGCGCGCTTGGCAGCGGTGAGTCGGTCGGGAAAGACGTCGGTCGAAGACATGCTCGCCGAGGCATCGACGACGAGCACCAGGTCGCGCGCCAGGCCCGCGGTGTGCTCGGAGAACGGCCGTGCCACGACGAAGGCGAGGAGCACCGCGAGCAGCAGCTGCAGCAGGAGGAGAAGCGACCGCTTCAGCTTCTGCCACGGCGCGTTTGCCTCGACGTCGCGCACCAGCTGCGTCCACAGGTACGTGCTGCTGACCGACCGGACCGGCCGGCGCAGACGCAGCATGTAGAAGGCGATGATCAGCGGAACGGCGAGCAGGCCGATCAGGGCCAGCGGTGCGAGAAAGCCCATCTAGGGTCCCGCCGCTGCGTTCGGAGGCCTCATGCCGCGACCACGTGGCGGCGGCGCAGCTCGGCGAAGACCAGGTCGCTCAGCGGAAGGCTGGTCGGCGTCGGCACGTACGCGACGCGACGCTTGGCGCTTGCCTCGTCGAGTCGAGCCTGCCACTCGGCGAGACGCGCCTTGTAGGCATCGAGCGTGTACAGGTCGGCCGTGACGTTGACCGCGTCGCCCGTTTCGCGATCGACGAGGCGCAGGTCGCCCTCGATCGGCGGATCGAGCTCGTCCGGCGAAAGAGTGTGCAGAACGGCGACTTCGCAGCGCGTGCTCGCGAGCTCGCTGATCGCCCTTTCGGCGTTCGGATCGAACAGGTCGCTGATCAGCATCAGCGGCCCGCGCTGGGTCAACTGCGCGGCGTAGTGTCGGGTGGCGGCGGCGAGATCGGTCGGCCCGGGATGCGGCTTGACCGACGACAGGTCGGCGAGCACTTGGAAGATGCGCCCCGTGCCGCGGACGGACGGGAAGCGTCGAGCGACGCGACCCTGGAGCACGGCCATGCTGACCCGGTCGTACGAGGCGAGGCCGACGTAGGCGAGCGCCGCGGCGGCGCGCTTCCCGAATAGCAGCTTGTCCGGCGCGCCGCCGTCCATCGATGCCGATGCATCGAGCAGGATGTGGACGTTGACGTCCTCTTCCTCGATGAAAAGCTTGATGAACAGCCGCTCGAGCCGGGCGTAGAGGTTCCAGTCCAGCGCGCGCAGGTCGTCGCCGAGGGAGTAATCGCGATAGTCGGTGAACTCGACCGACTGACCGCGCTTGACGCTGCGCCGGACGCCCTTCATGCCGCCGTGGACCGCCGTTTTCGTGACCAGCATCAACCGCTCGAGCTGGCGCAGGAACGCCTCGTCGAAGACGGTCGGATCTACTGCTGAAGGCAGCAGCTCTCTGTTCATGGTCACGGTCCGATATCCGGAGAGGTGCCCGACTGAATCAGTCGACCGACGGCGCAGGCACGGCGTCGAGCACCGCACGCACGACCGCGTCGCTGGTGATGCCCTCTGCCTCTCCCTCGAAGTTGCGGATCACGCGGTGGCGCAGCGCCGGCATGGCGACCGCGCGGACGTCGTCGACCGAGACGTTGTAGCGGCCGTCGAGCAGCGCGTGGATCTTGCCCGCCAGCACGAGCGCCTGGGCGCCGCGCGGCGAGCCGCCGTAGCGGACGTACTGCTTGACGAGCTCCGGCGCGCGTGGCGCATCGGGATGCGTGGCGGCGAGCACGGAAACCGCGTACGCCGTCACGTGCGGAGCGATCGGGACGCTGCGCGCGAGGCGCTGCATCTGGACGACCTCTGCAGCATTGGCCGCGGCGCGGGCCCGGGGCATCTTCGCGCCGGTGGTCCGCTCCATGATCTCGACCAGGTCCTCTTCCGAGGGGAAGGGCACCCAGAGCTTGAAGAGGAAGCGGTCGAGCTGTGCCTCGGGGAGGGGATACGTCCCCTCCATCTCGAGCGGGTTCTGCGTTGCAAGCACGAAGAACGGTGGCTCGAGCTGGTGCCGCTCGCGCGCGACGGAAACCTGCTGCTCCTGCATCGCCTCGAGCAACGCGGACTGCGTCTTCGGAGTGGCACGGTTGATCTCGTCGGCGAGCAGCAGGTTGGCGAACACCGGGCCCTGCTGGAAGCGGAATTCGCGGTGGCCGTCCTGCTCGATCAGCACGTTGGTGCCGATGATGTCGGCCGGCATCAGGTCGGGCGTGAACTGGATGCGGTTGAACGAGCAGTCGATCACGTCGGCGACGGTTCGCACGAGCATCGTCTTGCCCAGTCCGGGCACTCCCTCGAGGAGGGCGTGGCCATTGGCGACGAGGCAGATCAGCGTCTGTCGGACGAGGGCGTCCTGGCCGACTATGACCGACTTGACCTCGGTTTCGATCGCTCGGGCACGGTCTGCGAACTCCTCGACTGACAGGTCAGCCGGCGGCCGCTCGAGTGTTGGCTGGGCCATCTGGCTCTCCTATTCCTGGACCGGGTTGAGCGAGCTGAAGTAGTCGCGCACGTAGTCCTTGACGTCGAGCGGGACGTAGCTCCGATCAAGGCTGGTGATCGCGAAGTCGAAGAAGTCCTGGTAGACGTTGGTGTACGGCACGATCGCCGGGTTGTCGGTGCCCTGACCCTGGCCCTGACCCTGCTGGGTCTGGCCATCGCCGCCCTGGCCCGGGATGTACGACGGGTCGTTCGGGTTGCCCAGTCGATCGAAGTCGGCATAGACGGGATCCAGCTCGCCGGTTCCGAACTGGCGATTGCCCTGGGTCGGCCCACCGAAGCCACTGTTGCCACCGTTGCCACTGCCGAGGTAGCGGGCGCTCGAGCCACCGCCACCGAGCGAGCCCTGGCCCTGGCCTTGGCCCTGACCCTGACCCTGGCCCTGGCCTTGGCCCTGGCC
>DASQLS010000135.1:0-2024 GCA_035629915.1 Candidatus Limnocylindrales bacterium
CAATCGGCCTCGTGCTCGCAGTCGTCGGCGCCATGCCCGCAGGTCTTGCCTCGGGAACGCCGATGCAGGACGTTCAGCCGACACAGCCAGAGATTGCCGCCGCACCTTCTGAGATGCCTCAACCCGAGGGGACTCCTGCAAACGCTCCGCAAGTCACCGATATCGACGACGCTCCACCCGGCGAGAACTTTCCAACCACGGACATGTCCGCATTGGGCACCGATGGTCAGGGCAGGTCTTCGCAGGTCGAGGACCCCAACGCTGCCAACGCGTCGCCCGAGCCGCTGACCGGCACGCTCGATAACGCCTACCTGTACGCCGCCGGCGACGCCGACGTCGGGCCATCCGACGGCAGTGCCTCGACCCAGCAGTTCACCGTGTCGCGCGATGTGCTGCTCTACATGGGCCTGCTGATCGGAGCCATCGCGCTCGCCTTCCTCGTCCTGATCGTGTACGCCCGTCGCAGGTACGCCGACCCCTATCTCGGCTGACCCGGGCCGGGTCGGACTTCGCGGCTCGCTGGCCGCCGAGACGGGCATCGCCGGTACACTCCCAACCGTGCAGCGGTTGATGCTCCTGGACTCCAACAGCCTGATCTACCGCGCCTATTTCGCGCTCATGAACACGCCGCTCACGACGAGCAAGGGCCAGCTCGTTAACGCGGTGTTCGGCTTCTGGAGCATCGTCCTGCGCGGCTTCCAAGACGTGAAGCCCGACTTCGTTATTGCCGCGTTCGACCTCGCGGGGCCGACCTTCCGCCACGAGCAGTACGCCGACTACAAGGCAACCCGGCGAGAAATGCCCGACGATCTCCGCGATCAGTTCCCCATCGTGCGCGAGATCATCGGCGCGTTTGGCATCCCGATCTACCAGATGCAGGGCTTCGAGGCGGACGACCTGATTGCAGCGCTGGTGCGCCAGGCCGAAGAGCGCGACGTGAGCACGACCATCGTCTCCGGCGATCTCGACCTGCTTCAGCTGGTCAGCGACCGCACGACGCTGATGACGACTCGAGGCGGCGTGCAGCAGACCGCGTACTACGATCCGGCCAAGGTCATGGAGCGCTACGGCCTGCGTCCCGAGCAGATGATCGATTTCAAGGCGCTCAAGGGAGACACGACCGACAACATCCCGGGCATTCCCGGCGTCGGCGAGAAGACCGCCGCCAAGCTGGTCATCGATCACGGCTCGGTCGACGGCATCTACGCCGACCTCGATGCGGTGATGCCCGAGAAGCTCCGTCTCAAGCTGGCCGAGCATCGCGATGCTGTCTACCAGTGGCGCGAGCTGGTCACCGTGCGATCAGACATTCCGATCGAGCTCGACCTCGAGCCGGCGCTGCTGGCCGATTACGACCGCCAAGAGGTGCTGCGCCTTTTCCGCGAGTACGAGTTCCGGTCGCTTGTCGAACGGCTGCCGGGTATGGCCGGCGAGAACGACCGAGCCCCGGGCGACCTGCTCCGCGAAGCTGACAGGAGCGCGCCGATACCGGCCGTCCAGGTGGCCGGACGGCCGTCGGCTGCGGAACGGATGGCGGCCGAGGGCGGCGGCATGCAGCTCAGCCTCGACTTCGCCGCGGGCTCGTCGGCGGCCGCCGCCGTGGCTTCGCAAGCACCTCCAACAGGTCCCGCAGCCGCAGACGGAGCCGCAGCAGTGGCTGTGCTGGATCGCGCTGAGCCTGCTGTGCAAACCGCCCGCGAGAACCTCGCGGCCCTGCTGGCAGATCCATCTCGAGGCGAGCTCTTCGAGAACGTGACCGGCGTGGCCGAATGGCTCGCTGCGCAGGACGAGCTGATGATCGGCGTGGCGCTTACCGACCAGCGTCCGCGCCGCGGTGACCTGCTCGGACTCGCCGTGATCGACTCTTCCGGCCGCATCGTCACGGCCGGCGCCGAACACGCGGTCGAGTACGCCGCCGCGATCCTGTCGGCTGGCAAGCCGCTCGTGGGCCACGAGGTCAAGCAGCTGCTCGTGTGGGAGCTGTCGCGGCGCGATCCGAGCGCGACCGGCAACGTCCTGGGCGA
>DASQLS010000136.1:0-2877 GCA_035629915.1 Candidatus Limnocylindrales bacterium
TCCCGTTCCTCGCGGACTAGCAGCTCCGCGCCGTCGATCGGCCGAAACGCGAGAGCGCCGGCGGGTAGCGGCGCAGACGCGGATCCGGGACCGGTTGCCGACTGGCTCTGGACCACCGCGATGGTCGCGATGACAACCGCCGCCACGACCGCGCTGGTCGGCCCGAGGCGGCTTCGAGACGGAGGCGCTGGTTTCACCGTGTCCCGATTATGCGCGTCGGTCAGGGCTCGCAGTCGTTCGCCGGGAAACTCGCGGGCGGAGGAGGCCCTCCGAGTGGCGGTCCCGACCAGATGTCGATTCGCCCACACGACAGATCGACCCGGTTGGCTGCGCCGGATTGTCCACTTGGGCCTCCCGGCGGACCCTGACTGCTCCAAACGTCGCCGACCGAGACATCCATGGCGACAAGCACCCGACCTGTCGGACTTCGCACCTCAACTTGCCATGGCGCCGGCGGCAACAGCGACGGGTCGATTTCCTGATCGTGGTCGCCGGGTCCATAGACGCCGACGACCTGGTCGTTGACTAGGAGCGTCACCTCGAGTGTTGATTGGTTGCTGATGGCAAGCGGCAAAGGGCTCTCGATCACAGCGTCCATCGGCGTCGGATTCAAATCACGATTGCGCGTTTCTGCCGGCGTCGCCGTCGGCGCGAGGGACGTCAACTCGTCTGTTTCTGAAGGCCGCGCGCCCACCGAAGCACAGGCCAACATGAGACTCGTCAAGAGCATCAAGCCCACTGAACGAGCGAAGCGGCCGAGTGCGGTCCTCACTGGACGGATGCTTCCTGCGCATCAAACTCGACGGTTCTGGCGTCGACAGGCGCTCGAAGTGTCAGGACCACCGACCGGTCGAGCCCGATCAGGAACGTGCAGCTCCTATTGCTGAACTCACGTTTCTCGATGCTGTAGCCGAGATCGGTCGTGCGGAACGTCAGGGACACGAGCTGCTCACTGCAGCCGCCGAGCCAGTTGACGACCAGTAGGCGGTCGTCGGGTAGGGTCGGTGGCGGTTTTTCCAGCGCGACAAAGGCCAGCACGAGCCCGGTCTGATCATCGAGAGCGACACGAGCCGGCCCGAACCAGCTTTCGCTTGGATTTACAAGCGAGTAGCCGAGCGACGCCTCGAAATAGCCAGGCCGGAACATCGCGCTGATGGGCGTCACCGCGACCATCAGCACCAGCAACGCCACGATTAGGCCGCGCGCCAGCGTCACCGGCTTACAACCCGAAGAGATCCCAGCAGCGGTCCATGCCGGTCACCTCGACCCACGGCCGCTCCCGCGAGTACCACCGCTCGCGCGACATCCGCCATTTGACGAGTGGCTTCGGCTCGCCTCGGGGAGCCTCCATCTGAATCCCGTCCTCGTCATAGCCCAATGCCCGGGACACAGCCGCCGACGCTGGGTTGTCGAGAAACGACCCAGACGTGGCCCACTCAGCGCCCAGAGTCTCGAACGCGAAGCCGAGCACGGCCGATCTCATCTCCTTGCCGTAGCCCCGGCCCTGGAACTCCTGCGCGAGCCACGAGCCGGTCGAAACGGTGCGCGACTCGGCGAATTCGTCGGCGCCCATGCCCTGCGTGCCCATCAGCCGTCCATCGGCCCAGACACCGAGGTCAAGCGACCAGTTGCCTGGATTCCAGTTGGCGCGCGAGCCCCAATGGAACTGCATGAACGATCGCTCGAACCACGGACTGGGCTGATCCGTCCACGCCATGCCGAAGGGCATCTCATTCGGATCGTGGATGCCCGACTGCGCGCGGTCGAGCATCTCCATCAGGTCGTCGTCGGTCGGCAGCCGCAGCTCGAGTCGCTCGGTGCGAATGCGGATGTCGTAGATCGCCCACGGATGTTCGTACGGCATGGTGCGCGGAGTGTAGCCAGCGGGCTGCAAGGCTCCCGGCGGGCACCTTGGATACAGTCGGACGTGTGAGCTTCAGGGGGCGAATCACCCGCGTAAGACTGCTTCAGCCGCTGCGCCACCGCGACTTTGCGCTACTGACCACGGGCAGTGTCATATCACTCATCGGCGACGGCTTCTTCCACGTTGCGCTCGCGTGGCAGGTCTACGAGATCAGCAACGTGCCGACCGCGCTTTCGTTCGTCGGCGTCGCGGCGACGCTGCCACTGGTGCTGTTCGTGCTGCTCGGCGGCGTCTTCTCCGACCGCTACGACAGGCGGCTGCTGATGGTCTCAGCGGACATCCTGCGCGGCGTCGCTCTCGCGGCGATGGCGTTGCTATCGATCAGCGGCACGATCGAGCTGTGGCACCTGGCGGTGCTGATGGCCTTCGTCGGCATTGGCGACGCGTTCTTCAACCCGGCGTCGATGGCGATCATGCCCGACGTCGTGCCCGAGCACGAGCTGCCCCAGGCGAATGCGCTGACCGGCGCGTTGCGCCAGATGATGGTACGGATGGTGGGTCCGGCACTCGCCGGTCTCGTGGTCGCGCTCGTCGGGCCCGGTGCGGCCTTCGGCGTCGATGCGCTGACGTTCTTCGTCTCGGCCGTGGCGATATTCGCCATCCGCACGCGGCCCGAATTGCGGGCCGAGATCGAGTCGGGCGTCAGACAGACGGTCCACGAAATCGGTGAGGGCTTCAGGTACGTCCGCGGCCAACCGTGGATCTGGGCAACCCTCCTGTCGGCGATGCTCAGCCTGCTCGTCTTCTTCGGGCCGGTCCAGGTGCTCGTCCCGTTCCTGGTCAAGAACCGGCTGATGCTTGGACCCGAGTCGCTCGGCGCGATCTTCGCCGCCGGCGGCATCGGTTCGATCGTGATGGCCTTCGCCATCGGCCACTTCGGCCTGCCGCGCAAACGCGTGACGGTGATGTACGTGTCGTGGACGCTCGGCGTCGCCGGCATGGCCGTCTACGGG
>DASQLS010000137.1:0-2361 GCA_035629915.1 Candidatus Limnocylindrales bacterium
CCTGATGGGCGACGCGACCGAGCTTCGCACGGGTGAGGTTGCGCAGCGCATCCGCGAGAACCGGTTGATCGTCATCCTGCGCCGCGTCGAGCCGCAGAGCCAGCTGCTCGAGATCGTCGACGAGCTCGCGGACGCCGGCGCACGCGTCTTCGAGGTGACCTTCGACGCGCCCAGCGCCGCTGACGACCTGCGGGCGATCCGATCTCTCCTCACCGGCCGCTCCGACGGGCCTTTCACTCTTGGCGCGGGCACTCTCCTTACGCGCGATCAGTTCGATGCAGCGCGTGATGCCGGCGCGGATTTTGGCGTCTCGCCGATGCTCGATCTCGACCTGCTTCCGCGTGCGCTGGACGCGTCGTGGCCGTTCATTCCGGGCGGTTTGACGCCGACGGAGCTTCGCGCCGGCTGGGAACACGGCGCGACGTTCATGAAGCTCTTTCCGGCGTCGGCCGTCGGCCCGCAGCTGATCCGTGAGTTGCGCGGGCCACTGCCAGAGATCGAGGTGATTCCGACCGGTGGCGTCGATGGATCCAATGCCACCGCGTTCCTGGAGGCCGGTGCTGTGGCCGTGGGACTTGGCAGTGCCATCGTCCGCACCACGCCGATCGAGCGACGAGGCATCATCCAAAGCATTAGCGGCGCAAAACCGTGAGTGGCCGCTTCGAGGGCCGCGTCTGCCTCATAACCGGCTCGACCGGTATCGCTGCTGCTGCCGCCGCCGCGCTCGCCGATGAGGGCGCCAGGGTCTTCGTAGCGTCACGAACTGCCGATCATGCCCGAGACCTGGCGGAGCGGATTGGCGCCGCGTGGTCGGAGGCCGATCTGACGCAGGAGGGCGATGTTCAATCGGTCGTGGAACGGTGCGTCGAGACGTTCGGACGGATTGATTGCGTGTACAACGTGGCGGGCATCAGCGCCAGACGCCTCGGCGACGGAGCGCTGCACGAGATGACGCTCGATGGTTGGCGCGCGGTGATGGATGCCAATGCCACCAGCCAGTTCCTGGTTTGCCGCGCGGCGGTGCGCCAGATGCTCGACCAGGAGCCTGACGTGAACGGCCGGCGCGGCACGATCCTCAACATGGGCAGCGTTACCGCCCGGCACCCGGTGCAACAGCACTTCGCGACTCACGGCTATGCGGCGAGCAAGGGAGCGATCGAGTCGCTCTCGCGCTCGATTGCCGTCTACTACGCGCCGCACGGCATTCGCGTCAACGTCATCGCTCCCGGACTGGTGGCGACGCCGATGAGCGAGCGGGCCCAGACCGACGAAGAGATCATGGCTTTCGTCACGACCAAGCAGCCCCTGGCGGGTGGCGCGATCCAGCCCGACGCCCTGGTCGGCGCGGCCCTGTACCTGCTCAGTGACGACTCGCGGATGGTGTCCGGTCAGGTCGTGACAGTCGACGGAGGCTGGTCGCTCGGGTAGGCGAAAGTCGGTCTTGCCGCCGATCTAGAGAACGTTTACTGTCTGGGCCGAGCCACGCGAGAGGAGGGTGACTTGGCCGCTGAGCCCGCAGATGTCCTGATCATTGGTGCCGGCGCATCCGGCGGCGTCGTCGGCAAGCGCCTGGCCGAGGCGGGCTTCAAGGTCGTATGCCTCGAGCAGGGAGATTGGCACAACCGCGACGACTATCCGGGCAACAAGCTCGACTGGGAGCTGCACCAGCGCAAGAGTTGGGCGACGAGCCCCAACATTCGCGGCCTGGACCAGGATTACCCGATCGTCGAGGAAGACACGCCCGTGTCGCCGCTCATGTACAACGCGGTCGGCGGCTCGACGCTCATCTTTGCCGGGGCTTGGCCGCGCGCCCTGCCGAGCGACTTCCGCGTCCGCTCACTCGACGGCGTCGCCGATGACTGGCCGATCGATTACTTCGAGCTGCTGCCCTACTTCTACCGAACCGACCGCGACTTCGGCGTGAGTGGCCTGCCCGGTGACCCGGCCTATCCGCAGGACACCGAGGACGCGCCTATGCCGCCGCTGCCGATCGGCCTGGCCGGGCTCAAGATCGCTCGGGCGCACACCAAGCTCGGCTGGCACTGGTGGCCGGAGTTCAACTCGATCAACTCGACGCCCTACGACGGCCGCCGGCCGTGCGTCCAGCGCAGCACCTGCCAGTCGGGCTGCAATGAGGGCGCCAAGGCCTCGACCGACCTGACTCACTGGCCGAAGGCGATCGCCAACGGCGCCAAGCTTGTGACCGGCGCGCGGGTGAGCCGGATCGAGACCAACGCCGACGGCCTGGCGACGGGCGCGACGTGGATCGATCGCGACGGCAACGAACACTTCCAGCCGGCCAAGGTCGTCGTAGTCGCGGCCAACGCGATCGGCACTCCCCGCCTGTTGCTGCTGTCGGCC
>DASQLS010000138.1:0-4379 GCA_035629915.1 Candidatus Limnocylindrales bacterium
CGGATCGAGACCAACGCCGACGGCCTGGCGACGGGCGCGACGTGGATCGATCGCGACGGCAACGAACACTTCCAGCCGGCCAAGGTCGTCGTAGTCGCGGCCAACGCGATCGGCACTCCCCGCCTGTTGCTGCTGTCGGCCAGCGCGCGCCACCCCGACGGTCTGGCGAACTCGTCCGGGCTAGTCGGCAAGCGGCTGATGATGCATCCGTTCGCCAACGTGGCCGGACTGTTCGACGAGCCGCTGATGAGCTGGCAGGGCCAGTTCGGCGACCTGATCGAGTCGCTCGAGTTCTACGAAACCGACGAGAAGCGCGGCTTCGTGCGCGGCGCCCGGTGGGGCCTCGCCCCCACCGGCGGACCGATCAACACGGCACTCCCGAGCAGAGCCGGCGAGCAGATCTGGGGCCCCGACCACCACCTGCACGTCAAGTCGACGCTCGGCCACGGCGCGAACTGGGGCCTCTTTGCCGAGGACCTGCCCGACGAAAACAACCGCGTCGAGCTCTCGTCGACCGTCAACGACGGCTCGGGTATCGCGGCGCCGGAGATCCACTACACGATGGCCGACAACGCCCGGCGGATGCTCGACTTCCACATCGAGCGGGCCAGGGAATCGATGGAGGCGGCCGGCGCCTTCAAGATCGAGGTCGATCGACTGATGCGCTACTCGGGCTGGCATCTGCTCGGCACGGCGCGGATGGGCAACGATCCCAAGACATCAGTCCTCGACCGTTGGAACCGAGCGCATGACGTGCCCAACCTGTACGTCGTCGACGGCTCGTGCTTCGTGACTTCGACCGGCGTCAATCCCACGTCGACGATCGTGGCCATCGCCCTGCGCGCGGCCGACCACATGATCGAGACCCGCTTCGAGCAGCAGGTCCCGATTTCATGACTGAGGAAACGATGACGACCGAGCTGACCGGGGCGCCGACCGACCTGATTGGAGGCATGCCCGCCACGGACACAGGCTCGCAGGCGCCGGCCCTCGATCCGGGGTCGCGGCGACGATTGGCCGCCATCGCCGACGCGCTCATCCCCGCCGCCCACGGGATGCCATCGGCGGGCGAGGTGCTGACCGACGATCGGCTCGCCTTCGTCCTGCGTGCGCGGCCCGACCTGGGCGAACCGCTGCAGGAAGCGTTGCGGTCCGAGCTCGGCGACGACATCCAGGCTCGCCTCGGTCGCCTCGGCCAGGCTGAGCCGACGAACCTGGCGGCGCTGCAGCTGGTGATCGTCGGGTCCTACTACACCGATAAGAGGGTGCGAGAGTTGATCGGCTATCCGGGCCAGATGGCTATCGATGTGAGGTCGTGGCTCGTGCCGGAATACATCGAAGAGGGCCACATCGACGCGGTTCTCGCGCGTGGCTCCGTCTGGCGCGACCCGCGCACCGGCGCGCGCGCCGTCGAAGGCAACGTCCCCCGCACCTATGCAGAGCGTTTCACGGAGTCGGCCTCTGGGGTCGAAGGAGGCAATGATGGTCGCGACGGCACCTGACAAGAGCAAGCAGACGGAAGCCGAGGGCTGGCTCGACCCGTTCCTTGCCGAGTGGCGAACCGGTTCCGGCGAGCCGTACGAGGTGCGCGAGCCGGCCACCGGCCGCAGCCTGATCACTATCAACCTCTCGACCGTCGAGGACGTCCGCCGCGCGGCGGCCGCGGCCAAGGCCGCGCAGCTCGAGTGGGCCGAGACGAGCTACCAGGAGAAAGCGGCGATCCTGCGCCGCGCGGCGGAGATCTACGAGGCGCATCGGCCGGAGTTCGGCACCTGGACGCAGCGCGAGACCGGCGCCCATCGCAACAAGATGCATCACGAGCAGAACTTCGCCCTCGGTGAGCTGCTCGCGGCCGCGGCAATTCCGTGGCAGCCGTACGGCGAGCTGGTGCCGACCGTTCAGCAGGAGCGGCTGTCGATGATTCGTCGCGTGCCGGTCGGCGTCATCGGCGCGATCACGCCGTGGAACTCACCGAGCGTGCTCGGCATGCGCGTCGTCGCGCCGGCGCTCGCGCTGGGCAACGCGGTCGTGCTCAAGCCGGATCCCCAGACGCCGATCTGCGGCGCGGCCGTATTTGCCGCGATCTTCAGGGAAGCCGGTCTGCCCGACGGGTTGCTCCAGATCGTCATCGGCGACGCTGAGGTCGGCGAGGCGCTCGTCACCGATCCGGACGTCAACATGATCTCGTTCACCGGCTCGACCGAAGTCGGCCGCATCGTCGGCGCCCAGGCCGGCGGCCTGCTCAAGAAGGTCAGCCTGGAGCTCGGCGGCAACAACCCGATCATCGTCCTCGACGACGCCGATCTTCCGGCCGCCGCTTCGGCCGGCGCCTATTCGAGCTTTCAGTTCCAGGGCCAGGTGTGCTTCGCCACCGGCCGCCACATCGTCCATCGCGCGGTGGCCGACGAGTACGTCGATCTTCTCGCTGCCACCGCACGCCGATTGCGAACCGGCGATCCGTACCGCGAGGACGTCGAGCTCGGACCGATCGTCAACCAGAAGCAGATCGAGCGCGTCGATGACATCGTCCAGCGCTCGCTCAAGGGCGGCGCTCGGCTGGTCGAAGGCGGCACGTACGAGGGCCTCTTCTACCGACCCACGGTGCTGACCGACCTGACGACCGACTCGCCCGCGTGGACCGACGAGATCTTCGGTCCGGTGGCCCCGGTGCTGACCTTCGCCTCCGACGACGAGGCGGTCGAGCTGGCCAACTCGAGCGAGTACGGACTCGCTGCGGGCGTCTTCTCGCGCTCGATCTCGCGCGGCTTGTCGGTCGCCAACCGGATCCGCGCCGGGATGGTTCACGTCAACGACCAGCCAATCAACGACGAAGCGACCATCCCGTTCGGCGGCATGGGAATGAGCGGCAACGGCGGTCGTTTCGGCGGCGACGCCAATCTCGAAGCCTTCACTCAGTGGCAGTGGGTCACGGTGCGCGACGAGCCGCGTTCCTTCGGTCCGACCTATTGATCGCGGCAGGCCCGATTTGACATCCATCACAGAGGTCGCCCGGCGCGCGGGCGTCTCGATCGCCACTGCCTCGCGCGTCGTGGGCGCGACCGACTACCCGGTAAGCGCGGCTACTCGCGAGCGCGTGCTCGAGGCTGCGCGCTCGCTCGATTACGTGCCCAACGCGCTCGCTCGCGGCCTTCACAAGAGTTACATCCCGGTCGTTGGCGTGGTCGTCCATGACATCACCGACCCGTATTTCGCCGAGATCGTGCGCGGCGTGGAGGACGGTGCCGCGCAAAGCGACTACCTCGTCGTCATCTGTAGCTCAGAGATGGATCCCGAGCGCGAGAACTCGCACGTACGCCTGCTGCGCTCGATGCGCGCGGCGGCGGTGATCATCGCCGGCAGCGGCATGGACGACGACGTGCTCAACGCCGAGCTTGACCGTCACCTGGCCGGCATCCGCGCCAACGGCTCGGCCGTGGTTCACCTTTCGCCGCACGCGCGGGGAGTGCCCGAGATCGGCATCGACAACGAGGGCGGCATTTGCGCCATGGTCGGAGCCCTGGCCGGCCTCGGGCATTCACAGATCGCGTTTCTCGCCGGGCCGCAGTCGCTGTTCGTCGCACGCCAGCGGACGGCCGGCTACCGACGCGGCCTCGTCGAGGCCGGCATCGCTCCCGACGCGCGGCTCGTCGTCCACTCGAGCTTCGACATCGACGGCGGCGCGCGCGGCGTCGACCGGCTGCTGTCGAGCGGTGCAGAGTTCGCCGCCATCAGCTGCGCCAACGATCTGCTGGCGTTGGGCGCGATTCGTCGCCTGACCGAGCTCGGCCGTGCAGTCCCGGGTGACGTCTCCGTCGCCGGCTTCGACGACATTTCGATCGCGGCTATGACGGCGCCGAGCCTGTCGACCGTCAGGCTGCCGCTGCGCGAGATGGGCCGTCGCGGATTCGAGAAAGCCGTCGCTCAGCTCAATGGCGAGGCCGCCGGTCCGGAGGTGGTCATGCCGACCCAGGTCATCCTGCGCGACTCAACAGCCCCAGCAATCAGAGGGAAGTCATGACACTCAACCTGCGCGGGATTGTCCCCGCGTGCATCGTCACTTTCGATGTCGACGGCCGCTTCGACGAGGCACAGTACCGGCGCTACCTGCAGTGGCTGCTGCCCCAGGGGCCGGTCGCGCTGGCGATCAACGCCGACACGGGCGAGGGTCCGCACCTATGGCCAGACGAGCGTGAGCGCGTCCTGCGCGTGGCCGTCGAGGAGGCGGGCGACGTGCCGATCGTGGCCGGACTCTCGGCGATGTTCACCGCCCAGGCGGTCGAGGAGGCCAAGCGGGCCGAACAGGCCGGTGCTCGCGGATTGCTCGTCTTCCCGATCCCGGCCTATCAGGGCACGCCGCTCGAT
The DNA here is from genome assembly GCA_035629915.1 of Candidatus Limnocylindrales bacterium. GTDB lineage: Bacteria > Chloroflexota > Limnocylindria > Limnocylindrales > CSP1-4 > JALYGJ01. The sequence goes on from DASQLS010000138.1 coordinate 4,363, forward strand.
CCTCAGGTGCCGGTCGC